>JAYVXG010000313.1:0-6047 GCA_043785475.1 Armatimonadota bacterium | reverse complement strand
CCGTCACTAAGCAATGGCAGTGGCACCGCATCAAGAATTTTCTTCTCCGGTGATGGCTTCGCCATTGGTAAAGGAGACCTTCAGGTGGGTGGCGCACCATTTGAGCTGATCCTACAAGCTGGTCAAGGTGCCTCCGTTGTTGGCCGTCACTCGTCGTCAATTATTGGTGGTTCTACGACTCCGGAGTACACTTACACTACGATTGGAGTCGATCCATCCGACGTAACCACAACCGATCCAGCTTTGGCTCGAAAGATTACAAACTTCTCAGGCAAATTCCAATACCACTTCAGCCAGTCGGTCAACTCGTTGACCGGAGCCGTTCAAGATAATGGATACTTCAAGAATGTTCACCCATTCGAAGCGATCTCAATTCCAACTAGCTTGGATGACGAGAGACAGCAAGTCGTGATGTTCTCGGAGACTGTCAACGCGAACGGTAACGGAACCAAATCTGCAAACATCACTAAGATGATGTGGGGATACCTTGATCTTGCCACTAAGAAGGTCTTTGTCTACCCTTTGACGAACTTGACAGACATCGACGCGCAAACGAACCGAACAGGAGAAGTTGCAGGAACGATTGGGACGATGTTCACCGCAACTGGTGCGTCAACCCTTTCGCCTCAACAGATGAGGTTTGCTGAGTTCACGCTCACGTCTCCTCCTGCAGGATTCCCTTCCACTGGGAAGATCGTAGTCCTTCGTCGGTAATGTGACTGATGCGCCCGATCCTTGCGGGAATTGACTGTGAATACGGGATTCTAGTTAAAGGTAAAGGCGCAGAAGAACAAATCGAATATTCGCAGACCCTCGTTGAGAGTTTCTCTAACGAGGGTCTTTTTGTTGGCTGGGACTACCGCTTCGAAAACCCTCGAAACGACCTCCGTGGCTTCGAACTCCAAAACCTATCCATCGATCCCAATGATGCGAAATTTGACGTGGGCCGACAGCATCGGAACTCCATCGAAGTCCGAGCTGATCGAGTTCTCCAAAATGGCGCTCGATTTTACAATGACCATGGGCATCCCGAGTACGCCACTCCGGAGTCTTTTTCAATCTTCGAACTCGCGAAGTTTGATCAACTAGGGGAAGCAATTGTCCACCAGGCCGGACAATTTTCACACCTCGACGCGACCCTCTATAAGAACAACACTGACTACCACGGTGCATCTTACGGTACTCACGAAAGCTACTTGGTTCCTCGTTCACATTCCTTTGACAGTCTCTACGCAGCCATCGCTCCAATGCTCCTGGTTCGGCAAATTCTGACTGGTTCGGGGAAAGTCGGCAGCGAAGAAGGTGATTGGTGCGACTTCCAATTAAGCCAACGAGCAGATTTCTTTGTGGAATCCGCCAACGCTGAAACGCTGTGGCGTCGACCAATCTTCAATACCCGCGACGAGCCACACGCAGATCCAGCCATATGGATACGATTGCACGTTATCTCGGGCGATGCAAATATGAATCCAGTTTGCACCGCTCTCAAGGTCGGCCTGGTCAAAATTGCCCTTTGGCTCCTCGATGCCGGAGAAGCGCCCCGATGGGACATTGCTCAAATCGTGCAATCATTCAAGTCAATCAGTCGAGACCAGTCTTTCAAGTTTCGGGTTGAACTTGCAAAGGGTAATTGGACCACTGGCTACGATATCTTCGAGTCCTATTTCGCCGCGGCCGAGGTTGCGTTGCAATTGAATGAAGAGGCCCAGTGGGTAATTTCGACTTCCCGCAAATTGCTGTTGGATCTACGGTCCGACTGGGACTCGTTTCGCCGTTCGGTCGATTGGGCCACAAAATATCATTTCCTGGACCAGATTCTTAAGGAGGAGTCCCTAGCATGGCGCGATCCAATATTACAAGCATACGACCTTGAGTACTCCAACATTGATCCCGAGGACGGGCTTTTCTTTGCCCTAAGAGACATGGGGGAGGTTTCGGAACCTCAATTTCCGATTCAAAGCATCCCGCGGTCAAGGGCATTCCCGCGAGGAATTGCCATTCAAAAATTTGGCCACAGTCTTACAAATGTAGGGTGGCGTGGACTAACCTTCGGAAAGGAATTTGTTGAATTGCGGCCCGAAGTCGCGTATCCTGATTCAATTGCCGACATCTCTGACGTAGAAACATTTATTAGATCACTTAAGGAAATTCATGATTCAATTTGAACAGCCTCAGCGCCAGAAAAGCCCCGTCCCTGACCGGAAAACGGGGGACGATTCCGGCCCGAAATCACCCGATGTAACCAAACCGGAAGGTGGCAATGAGTTGCTTCGCCGATTGAAGAAGATCGACCCTGATCAGGCAAAGAAATATCGCCAGCGGTCGGGCCAATGATGACTCCTCTCGCGAAACCGTTCAGCGAAGTGGTATCTGGCAGCCTCATCGCAGGCAAAGTCCAGCACGATATTGAGTCCCACGGAACAACGGTTCTTGCCCTCAAGTTTGATAAGGGTGTCGTGATTCTCGCGGACCGCAGAGCAACCATCGGCAACCTAATCATGTTCGAACAAGCCGAAAAGGTGATGCCACTCGACGACCTCACTGTAGTCGCCATCTCTGGGTCCTTTGCTCGGTCAATCGAAATCTGTCGCTATCTCAAACATTCATTCAAGTACTATCGTCGAGCCGTGCTTCAGGAACTGACGCTCGAAGGTAAGCTTTCCGAAATCTCTCGGGCGCTTGCCGGCAACGTCGAAATGGCCATGAACGGCGTCGGAGTCTTTATCCCGATCGTCGCAGCATACGACAAAACCACGAATACATTTGGTGTCTACTTCTTCGATGGCGCTGGCGCACGGTTTGAGAATGGCGAATACGCCTGTGCTGGCTCCGGTTCAGAGCGAATTCGAGGCGTATTTGAATTCCTCCGTCGAACGGAAGGTAGCTTTGAAACACGAAGCCTCGACCATGTGGTTGAAAATGGATTGCAAATGCTTGATATTGCCTCGACGCTTGATTCCGCCACTGGTGGTTTCGCTCGGATAAACCCAATTGTTCGAATCTTGACCAAGGACGGAAACCAGGCTCTCGATGAGAAAGACTTGAAGAAAGCCGTGGACAAGGTTCTTAAAGCCGCAAAATCCTTATGAAAGTTGACCCCGCTGTATTTGCCACAATCCCGGAAGCCCTCGAAGACCTTCGTCGCGGAAAAATGATCATCGTTATTGATGATCCTGACCGAGAAAATGAGGGTGATCTCGTTTGTGCTGGAGAAACGTGCACCCCTGAACTCATGAATTTCATGATCAAGTTTGGCCGTGGCGTTCCATTTATTCCGACCACCGCAGACAGGCTCGAGGCGCTGCAAATACCGATGATGACGAAGCAAAATACGGCGCGTCATGGAACCGCAATGGCGGAAACGGTCGACGCAATTCCTGGAGCGACAACTGGCGTCAGCGCATTTGATCGGGCGCTTACCGTAAAGGTCTTCGTTGATGAAAACGCAAAGCCGTCCGATTTGGGGCGTCCGGGGCATATTATCCCCCTCCGAGCCGTCGATGGTGGCGTTCTGCGACGTGCGGGCCATACAGAGGCAATAACCGACCTTTGCGTGCTGGCGGGCTTTAAGCCCGTAGGCGTAGGATGCGAGATTTTGAACGAGGATGGATCAATGATGCGCCTTGACGGATTAATTCCGTTTGCCGCCAAACACGGCCTCAAGATTGTTACTATTGCGGATCTCATCGCTTTCCGACGCCATCACGAGGTGCTCATTCAGCGTAAGGCAGGACCAATCGACTTCCCAACAAAGCATGGACATTTCACCCTCTATGCATATGAACCCACAGTCGAACGAGACCCCTACGTCGCGATCGTTAAAGGGGATGTCTGCACCGAAGAACCGGTCCTGGTCCGGATGCATTCATCCTGTCTGACTGGTGACCTATTGGGGTCCCTTCGCTGCGACTGCGGAGATCAGCTAGAAATGGCCTTGCAGCGTATTGATCAAGAAGGACGTGGTGTTGTTGTCTATATCCAACAGGAAGGACGAGGAATTGGGCTCATAAATAAACTTAAGGCTTATGAGCTTCAGGACCAGGGAATGGATACGGTGGAGGCCAATGTTGCACTCGGATTCAAGGCCGACTCTCGGGACTACTCACTGGGCGCTCAGCTCCTTGCGGACCTCGGAATTCGAAGGATTCGACTGATGACAAACAATCCCGCTAAACGGGCTGGTCTGCAAGGCTACGGCCTCGAAATTGTCGAGTACGTCCCTGTCATCGCTGAACCCGAAGAGCACCGTGAGAAGTATCTCGCCACTAAGCGAGACAAGATGGACCACATCTTGCCGAACTAAGGGCGGCACCGGTCAGAGCAATTTCTTCAAATTCTCGAAGCTCGCCCGACACGACTCGATAGGGGTTCTGTCGCCGTATTGCTCTTGCTCGATAACGATCCATTCGGCGCCCGCGACGCCAAGTGCCTTTATACATTCCGCAAACGGAATATTTCCTTCACCAATCGCCTCGCCATTGAACGGATACTCTTTGAAGTGGATCGTTGTACCTCGACCAGGAAAGTCCAAAAGAGGCTGAATAGGATCGCTTCCGCCGTGCATCGCATTTGCCGTATCGAATTGAAGGATAAACGAGGCCGGCGTGTTTTCGCCCAAAATGTACCACGTCGAACGACCGTCGTCCAAAGGTCGCATGTCAGCGTCATGAGCGTGGAACCCCAGTCTAAATCCATCAGCCTCGACTTTTTCGGTCAAATTGGTAAGCCTTTCCGCCGTAATCAACGTTGCGTCAGCCGTCGTGTGAAGCTCCAGAGGCAGCCAAGGGATGATGATGTTCTTGGTCCCCAAAGTCTGGTGAGTCTTGATCGTCTCTGCGTAGTTTTCATCGTCGAGCAAGCTGATTGCCGTATGGGTGCCCGAGCATCTTAAACCGAGACTATCCAAAATCCCGCGCAATTCCTCGGCCGAATGTCCATGGTAGCCCGCGAATTCGACCGCATCAAACCCAATGTGGGCCACTTGTTTGAGAATGCCAGGAAAATCCTTGGGTGCGTCGTCGCGAAGAGAGTAAAGCTGAAGAGAAATCGGAAGGCTCATGAAGCCATTATTCTACTATGAACTGACCCTTATGCTGCCTCGTCGTCTTCGGCGAGCCGTCTTGCTTGGTCATCTTGGATCAATCCATCGAGCATCTGCTGCATGTCGCCATCGAGAAACGCTCCCAAATTATGAATCGTTAATTTGATGCGATGATCCGTAATTCGACTCTCGGGGAAATTATAAGTACGAATCTTCTCCGACCGATCTCCCGACCCAATTTGTCCTTTTCGCATTCCCGATCTCTCCGCCTGAGCTTCTTCCATCTTCATTTTGAGCAAGTTCGCCCGCAACACTTCCATAGCGCGAATTTTGTTTTGAGCTTGGCTTCGCTCGTCCTGACAAGTACTCACCAAGCCGGTTGGTTTGTGAATAATTCGAATCGCCGTTTCGTTCTTCTGCATGTGCTGACCACCAGCCGAAGACGAACAAAAAGTCGAAATCTCAAGCTCCTTTGGATCAATATGCACATCCACCTCGTCGGCCTCGGGCAAAACCGCAACCGTGACAGTAGAAGTGTGAATGCGCCCCTGGCTCTCGGTTGCCGGTACCCGTTGAACTCGATGTACGCCCGACTCAAACTTTAACTGCGAATACGCCCCAATCTGGTCAATCTTAAACACCACCCGCGAGAGACCGCCAATCCCACTCTCCTCGTGATCAAGCACTTCGACTTTCCACCGCTTGCGTTCACAATACCGACTGTACATGCGGAACAGCTCATTTGCAAAGAGCCCCGCCTCATCACCACCAGCAGCCGGTCGAATTTCGACAATGACTGGCTTGTCGTCGTAAGGGTCCTTGGGCACCAACATCAGTTTCAATTTTTCTTCAAGCTCGCCTCGCCTAGTGCGCAGAGGCTCAATTTCCTCAAGCGCCAATTCCTTCATTTCCGGGTCACTTAGCATCTCTTCGGCTTGGCTGAGATCATCAAGAACTTTCCGATACTCTCTGATGGCGATGACTATAGGCTCTAAATCCGACCGTA
>JAYVXG010000312.1:0-1776 GCA_043785475.1 Armatimonadota bacterium | reverse complement strand
CCCTCCTTTGCAATTTGAACATGCCGATGTGAATCTGAAGTCGCAAGTTGGCCTCAACTTGATCGAATCTGCCCTTTTGCAGATGACTCCGTTAACCATAATTCAAGGATTGCAGGGTTCCATGTACGAACTCCGAAGGGAGAACATTTCGGAGGCGTTTATTGCGCTTGAATCGCTCTCATCGAAGGCCTTGGCTCCCCGCTTCACCGTCGTTCATATTCTCGCCCCTCATCCACCATTCGTTTTTGGAGCGAACGGCCAACGGGTGCCGCATAAAGGTGCCTTTGGTTTCTGGGATGGGAGCGACTATATGCAAAACGTTTCGACCGCAAAAGACTACCGAGAGGGGTATGCCGGCCAGGCAGAATTCATTGCTAATCGAATGCTAAAAGCCTTAGATTCCTTACTTTCAGGTTCGGGAGAAATGCCAGTAGTACTGATCCAAGGCGATCATGGATCAAAGCTGAGATTGGATCAAAACTCGTTGCCGAAGACGGATATTAACGAGTGCTTTCCAAATTTGAGCGCATTCCTAGTTCCCAATTCTGTTCGACAGAAACTGTATCCCGGCATAAGTCCAGTCAACTCCTTTCGGATGCTGTTCAACGGGCTTTTTGATGCAACTTTCGACATGAAACCGGACAAAAGTTGGTATTCGACTTTTCCCCACCCTTATCAACTTACGGAAGTGACAAACCAGATTGCCGATCATTCAACCATGCCTTCTGTGCCGCGCCCAAGGTAATCTCGCAGTGCTATCGGGCGGTTAACTCAGCGGTAGAGTGTTTCCTTCACACGGAAGAAGTCGCTGGTTCGAATCCAGTATCGCCCACCATTTTTCACATTACACAGAACAAAAAAATCCGCCAATCAGCGGTGCTGAGTAGCGGATTTTTGTTTGAGGCTATGACGTTGAATCGATTAGGCTACTTTGCGTCGACGTCGGAGCAAGCATGCTACGCCCAGACCGATTGCCGCGATGCTAGCAGGCTCTGGCACCGCGCCGTATCGGACGTCGTCCATTGAAACGATGTCATTTGTGTGATCAATCGTAATGCTTGAGATTGACTTGCCAGCATCCGTGAATCCGAGGAACTGAACTCCACCGCCAGTACCAACCTGGGTAAAGGTCAAAGTTTGAGCAGTTCCGTCATTGAATGTGATTGTACTAACGCTTCCAAAATCTTGGACACCACCGAAATAAGCACCAAACGAGCGAACTGCAGTTGCAAACGTAAAGGTAATTGTGCCGCCGTTGAACGAGGCGAACTGGGAACCACCTGCGGTCGTATTATAGCCAAACAGGGCGTCTGGTGTTCCGGCTGGCGAATTTCGGATCGTCTGATTGCCGCTGCTAAAGTCGGAACCAGTCAGGGTTACTCCGGGAGCGACGACCAAGCTTGAGAAAGCACCCAATGGAGCGGACTCAAAAGTGATGAGTCCGACTGAACCAAGTCCTGCTGCGGCTACGTCAAAAGAAGCAGCGGCAGCATTGGAATTTGGTCGAGGATCAGTTGAATTTGCTCCCGCATCATTGCCTGCAAACACGACTAACGCAGCTTGTGAGGTGACCGCACAGCCGGCTAGTGTTGAAAGTAAAAGAAGTTTCATCTTCATAACATGCAAATAATACTTGTAATTGTACTAAAAATTTGTTCCTTAACAAAAAACAGGCACTTTTACGGTGAGGAATCACCAACGGTGTATTTTCCTGGGTGATGGCAAAGGTTGCATAATCGTAAATTCGTAGGAAATTGATTAAGCCATACTTGTTCA
>JAYVXG010000311.1:0-6057 GCA_043785475.1 Armatimonadota bacterium | reverse complement strand
CGTCACGAAATTTGACCATCGAGTGGACGACGCTCTGGGGGTGAACGACGACCTTGACTTGGTCCATTTCGACGCCAAAAAGCCATCGCGCTTCGATCATCTCAAGTCCTTTATTCATGAGCGTCGCCGAGTCTATCGTGATCTTTCCGCCCATGTTCCAGGTCGGATGATTCAAAGCCTGTTCGACGGTAATGGTGGCGAGGTCTTCTCGGGTGCGTCCCCGAAACGGGCCCCCGCTGGCAGTGAGAAGAATCTCGCTAATTTGGTCTGGCCGGTAGCCTTGCAAGCATTGAAAAATGGCGCTGTGTTCGCTGTCGATCGGCGTCATCGTGACGCTGTGTTCCTTCAACAACGGCATGACGATCTCGCCCGCCGCAACCAAAACTTCCTTGCTGGCGAGGGCAATATCCTTGCCTTCCTTGATCGCTTCAAAAGTAGGAAGCAAGCCAATGACTCCGGCTACCGAAACGACAATGATATCCGCTTCTTCGAGGGTGGCGAGCGCGACCAAAGCGTCCATTCCGTCTCGTTCAAACAAAACGGTTCGACCTACGTTGAATTCGGCTGCTTGCTCAGCGAGGAGTTTATCGTTTCGTGCCGCGGCCAATCCGACTACTTGAAATAGCCCGGAAAACTGACGAATGACATCCAAAGTTTGCGTGCCGATACTTCCGGTTGAGCCGAGGATCACGACGCGCTTCATCAACTCATTGTGACATTTATGTAAACTTATGGCGTGAATCCCCTTCTCGACAAATTGTATGCGCTCGTAGCCTCCGGTACTCCGGTCGGATTTTGCCCATGGCTCGATGGGGAAGGAATGCTTTGGGGACGGTTGCTCGATGTCAATGAACTCGTGTTCCGAGTGCAACAGCTTGACGTGTTTGGCCAAAACGAAGACATAGAAGAGTATGAACTTGCGGAAACCCTCTACTTCGATATTGACCCAGTTTACGCTGAGCGACTCGAGTTGCTCAGAGATTTCGACCCAACTTTTCCCGAAGAGACCGATCCCATTTCCGATCCCGAGGAGATGAATGTTGTTTTCACAAAGGCGTTCAAGAGCGGAGAAGTGATTCGAATCATGATGCCGGGTGCCAGCGATCTTGATGTCACGGTCGGACAAATGGGATTTGGCTGGGCAGAGGTGACTTACTACAACGACCTCATGGCGCCGAAGGGAAGCCAATGGGTCAAAATCGATCAAATTGACGAAGTCATTTGGCGCAATGGCCGCGCCGAAGCCGACACTTACCTTTTAAACTTATAAGAACTAAATTTGAATCTAGGCTGGCTGAAAGACATCGGCCAGAAACTGCTGTCTCGATTCAGCCGGAGACTCAGCCCTTTTAAGTAAATAAATGTCGCCGCGATTGCCAAGGTGAAAGGGCTATGAGCGAAAAACGGAAAAATGAAGAATGAGAACGTCCAACCTACATAGCTAAACATAGGACGCCAGAAGACTTTCCCAATGCCGGTTTGCAGGGTTGCCGCCGGAACCTCCCGATCTTTTGTTGCCCGCTTCACGATAACGCTAATCGCGTATATAGAGGCGAAGATAAGGAATATCTTTCCGGACGTGCCAAGAACAAGCCCACTACCATTCGACAACGGATAATGAGTGAGAAAGAACCAGGCCAGGAACGAGCTAAAACTAAGCGAAACCAATCGCAGAATCATCGAAAGTCCAAAACTATTATTGCTATCCTCCAAGCTTCGAAACGCTTCTCCACGCTGCTGAATGATAATTTCCTCGCCTTGACCAAACGAATACGAAGAGCCGTCGTCATCCGATATGAGCCGGGCGCGTTGACTGGGTTTATGTTGTTCCAATTTTGATGGATCCTCATTCATTCTATGCCAAAAGGTAATCTTAGGTTGCATTGAACTACACTGATTCTCGTTTTAAGTTGACGGAGGTCCAAGCCCGAGAATTGTGTGAGCAGTTTGGCACCCCCCTTTACGTCCTCGACGAGCGCACTATTCGCGACCGCATTCGACAATATGTTAATGCCTTGGACCGTGTCTACGCCAAGACCGAAGTCAGTTTTGCTGCAAAAGCAAACTCAACCCTCGCTGTCTTAAAGATTGCAAATCAGGAAGGCGCGACCATCGATGTCGCTAGCGAAGGCGAGCTGAGGGCCGCGCAGAAGGCAGGAATCCCCGCGTCAAAATGCCATCTCCACGGAAACAACAAAAAACGGGAGGAGCTGAAATTTGCCCTCAACAAGGGCGTTAGCCACGTCGCGATCGACCATTTTGGTGAAATCGAATTGATTGCCGAGTTGCTCGAAGAAAGATCACAGGACCTGACGCAGACTCCGTGTTACACGGTATTTCTTTTGAGACTTGCCCCTGGGGTCGATCCCAAAACACACGCGCGGATCTCCACTGGGCAATCTGATACTAAGTTTGGCTTAAACATCACCGACGGCTCCGCTGAAAAAGCCCTGCTTCGTTGCCTCGAACTCAATATCCCGATTGACGGAGTCCACTGCCACGTCGGTTCTCAACTCATGGATGAAGAAGCCCAACGTGCAGCCGGAGAGTTTCTTGCCGAGTTCACGGTAAGCATGAAATCCAAACATGGCTTCGTGACCAATCGAATTATTGTCGGTGGCGGACTCGGAGCCAAATACCTCGACGGAGACCACCCGTTGCCGATTAGAGAATATTGCGAGCGCGTCGTCCGCGCGGTGCAACCAATCTTAGACAAAGCCGGCGTGGAGCCAATTATCGGAATGGAACCTGGCCGCAGCATCGTCGCCGAGGCCGGAGTAACTTTGTACACGGTCGGAGTCATTAAGACCGTGCCGATATCGCCGGGCCAAACCAGAACTTTTGTGGCCGTAGATGGCGGGCTGAGCGATAACCCTCGCCCCGCGATGTACGAAGCCAAATATCAGGTTTCCGCGATTCGTTCCGACCCTGGGTTAGATAGAGCAAAGTTCTTGTCGCCAAATTCTCAGGACTCCGGCAATGGGATCCCTCTTCGGACGGAGAGTTCGGCAAACGAGTCTTCGACTGAACCGGGCGAGGCGATTGGGCGGAGCGAACAAGGGACTTTAGCTACCAGGCCAAAACCAACGGGCAAAAGCCAAACCGTTACCATCTCCGGCAAGCATTGCGAAACTGACACCCTATTTGTCGACGTAGAGTTACCTGACGACCTTTCCCCTGGAGACTTGATTCAAGTCTTCACCACCGGTGCGTATAACTCAACAATGGCGAGCAATTACAACCGATACCCACGACCAGCGACGGTCCTCATCCGTCACAATGGAGCTTACGAACAAATTGTTCGGCGAGATACTTGGGAAGAAATGTTTGAAAAAGAAACGGTGCCGGGTGATCTGTAATGTTTGAAAGCTTTGACGTAACTAAAATGCTGTTTATGATGGCGGTATTCATCCCATCCATCGGTTTACATGAATTTTGTCATGCAAAATTTGCCGACTTGGCGGGAGATATGACCCCCCGATCACAAGGACGAGTGACGCTCAACCCGTTAGCTCACCTCGATCTGATGGGAACCATCATGATGGCGATATCCAGCATGACAGGCTTCGGAATTGGATGGGGCAAGCCAGTTATGGTGAACGTTAGCCAGATGAAGAATCCCCGCTGGGATCACTTCATTTCTGTCGTAATGGGGCCAGTCTCCAATCTTGGAATTGCGTTGGTTTGTGCAATTCTCATCAAGAGTGGACTCGTTCCCATGGGGAAATTCAGTTTCGAAACGGCGGGGGCGCTATCGAGCTTTGGTGCCGCCACCTCGCACTACGTGTTCTTAGCTCTCGTCATCAACCTCTCACTTTTCTTCTTCAACCTAATTCCTCTGGGACCGCTCGACGGTCACTGGCTGGTTGGAGCCATGCTTCCACCAATTCAACGAAACCAATGGTACAAGTTTTGCCATGGCCCGGGAATGATCATTTTTCTCGCTCTGGTCCTTATTCATACTCCTAAATTTGACCCGATCGGAAATTATATGGGCTTTACAGTTGGAAAGACTTTAGTCTTCATGCTCGGTGGCGGATTCTAGATGAGCGAAAATAAACGAATATTGAGTGGCATGAGGCCGACCAACCCTCGACTTCATATCGGAAACTACGAAGGTGCCCTCCGTAACTGGGTCGAACTTCAAAACAAGGGTTACGAGATGTTTTGCATGGTCGCCGATTGGCACGCGCTCACCACAATGTCCGAAGATACTCATGCAATCGGGCAAAACTCCATTGAGATCACAAAAGACTATATTGCGGCCGGACTTGATCCCGATAGGTCGGCGATATTCGTCCAAAGCCACGTGAAAGAACACGCCGAATTGCACCTGCTTTTCAGCATGATGACGCCGCTTGGCTGGCTAGAGCGAACTCCGACCTATAAAGAAAAACGTGACGAAATTGAGGGAGCCGAAAGGGAACCGTACGGCCTTCTCGGATACCCGGTGCTCCAAACGTCAGACATCCTTTTGTACCGCCCATACGGTGTTCCGGTTGGACGGGACCAGGCTCCGCACCTCGAAATTGGCAACGACATCGGTCAGCGATTCAATCGCCTCTACGGGCAGGATATTTTCCCAGTCTATAAATATCTCATTCCGGAAGACGAGACCCGAGCAAAACTTCCCGGACTCGATATGCGGAAAATGTCGAAGTCGTACGATAATTGCATCAACATTGCCGACACCGCCGACGAAACAGCAAAGAAGATAAGAGGCGCTTACACGACCCCAACCAAGATCAAGAGAGACGACCCTGGAATCCCCGAAGGATGTGCGGTTTGCCAGTACCTGAAGGTCTACTCACCCAATTGGAAAGAGCAATGGGAAGAGGACCGCCAGGGTTTGCGCGGATGCATGACCAACAAAACAGAGTGCACGGAAGCAATCAACGAGTACTTCCGACCCATGCGAGAGCGTAGGGCCGAACTAGACGACGCCACCGTGCGCGAAATCCTCCGTGTGGGCGCAAAGCAGGCCAGTGAAGTCGCGGCGGCGACTATGGTTGAGGTCCGCGCAGCCATGGGTCTGCTGGCTTAGCTACGGTTTTGCCGCAACCTTGATCAAATACTCTCCAACCGGAAATTGGCCCGGCCCCATGCTGTCGACAACCCAGAGTAATCCGTTTCGGTTGGAGAGGGTCACTAAAGTCTTCTTCCCCTGTTTGGGCCAACCGGGGAGCTCATTCAGGACCGCGAGCTTGTCGCCTCTCCAAAGAACATTAAGTATCTTGGTATTATCTGCGCTTGTCACATATCCCAAGACGGTCCCGTCGTAAAACACGGTTTGGACGAAGGACATGACATAACCTGCTGGAATCGGCAGCTCTTGCCAACCGTTACCAACCTTCAAGAAATTCCGCAAAGGCTTTGCTCCTCCCAAAATGCCAAAGGTTCCGACGACCGTGTCTTTTGTTTGGGCGATTCGGGCAACGTTTTCGTATCCTGGAGGCATCGCAATGTGCTCTTGCTTTCCGTTTTCAATGCGAATTAATTGGTCAGGACCGCGATGTTCTGATCCATGGTGATCCTGTACCCAAATCACACCCGTGTCACTCTTTTCCAGATACCCGATGCGGTTCAAAGCTCTAAAAATAATTTCTGATTTTAGTTCGACCGTTTTGTCACCTAACTTTGTGTGCTCAGGCTCGGCCCGGTACCACTTTCGATAGAGGGTGTACGTTGGCCGCTTATCTCCCGGCATGTTCTCAACGTCAATCATGAGCAGCGAGCCGTCATTGAAGAACGAAGAACCAGATCGATCCTCTTGGTACTCGAATGTGGATAGTGAAAGATTGTTACCGTGTGACAAGATCACTTGTCCGTTGGGAAGCATTTGTGGCCACATTCCCGTACGGTAAGGTTCAAACAGCTTTGTTTCGCCTTTCGCAACATAGTAATACTTCTTATCAATATCCGGATTGAACAAGAGCTCCCCGTTATCACCCATTTTCGTCAGGTTCTTATAGGGCGCAATTTGGCGTTCCGCGAGGACTTCTAGAGAACCTTTCGGCGCGATGCCCCCGGAATAATTAGGAATCTTTGGGGTTGTGA
>JAYVXG010000310.1:0-6074 GCA_043785475.1 Armatimonadota bacterium | reverse complement strand
GCTTGCTCTTCCAGGTTAAGAGGCCGATTGTTATCATGGATGAATCGAAGCATCGGCCCAAGAATCTTGCGATCAGGCATCATTTTTCGATTCGCAAGAGGGTTAGGCTGAGACAAGAGAAACCATCCGTCAGAGTCGACGATCGTAGACGGATTGTATCGGGCGTACCGTGTATCTTTGAAATCAGGCAACCGACTCAACCGTTGATTGTCATTCATGACCATCACCACGTTGGGAGTGTCGATACTGCTGAAATAGACGTCGGGGGCCGAAATTGATAGTGGATCAATTTTTTCTGGATGGAGGAGTTTGGCCAAAAGTGAAGGACTGATCGGCTTCTTTTTGCCGTTTTGTTGCCCGTACATGTTCATCGGCGAAACTAGATCAAGGTATTCGGCCGCTTCCCCCGTTACTTTGACCATCTTTTTCTTCATCTTCTCATATTCCGCTCTATAGCTTTCCATGCTGTAATCGCTAGAGTCGTCGTAGAAATTCACTTCAGATTTTGAGGTTGACTTACCTTTACTATCATAGGAGCTGAACGAAATTGACTGGT
The DNA here is from genome assembly GCA_043785475.1 of Armatimonadota bacterium. Lineage (GTDB taxonomy): Bacteria > Armatimonadota > Fimbriimonadia > Fimbriimonadales > Fimbriimonadaceae > Fimbriimonas. Next base: position 5,518 of record JAYVXG010000310.1, on the reverse strand, counting down.
TGGTAAGCTCGATTGTCATGGTAATCGTGCTCAGATCGGTTGATTTGAACGGCTGACGATTTTGATTAAGATTGCCCAAACCGTAATAGCCATCGAATTGATCTTGTCCTGCTCTGGGTCCCTGCAACGGTTCTCCAGTTGCATACGTCGCCCACTGATTCTGCTCCTGCATTGCGGCCGCGACAAGATCATCGATTTGGAATGGAAATGGCTGCTGCATATCATTTGGACGAGAGCAGAAAACCACCCGAGGATTTTCTTCGGTCAATTTCATCCAAATGTCTGGGGTGATTCTGAGAGCGGCCCGATAAGCAAAGCGGTTCATGGGGCTTTGCTCATCAATCTTCGAAATTCTTCTCCATATGTTATCGTCGTCTCTGCTGATATGTGTGTTGGATAAGGTTTTTAAGTCTTGAAGGAGTTGCTTACAGTTGGCCTCGTCAAAGGGTTTCATTCCGCTTAGTTTCTTCGTCGATTTTTCCACTAACTCAGTGAAGAACTTATATCGGGCTTTGTCGTATGTTTTTCGATCGGCAGATTTTTGTTCGTCGGTTTGAGTGAGCCACCAGCCTTCCTTTCGATGTATCCATGTTCCATTTAGGACCTTCGCCAAATTGGCTTTGAGGGTTTCCGGGTCAACGTCTTTCGTTCTTACGAGGACTACTTCGTTTCTGAGCGTTGGTCCAATTTCCAGCGATTCCAATCCCAAAGTTTTGGTAAGCATTGGTACTGCATTTTCTAGGCGGACTCCGCGTAGCTCCAACGATACCGTTGGCTGTTGATGAGCTATTAGATAAACGCCGAGCAGTAAGGTCACAAACATTTTTGGTCTCTATTCGTAACTATAAGCGATTTAACTGTCCAGCGTCATGGATTGGGTTCCAGTTCATCCTTTTTCAAACGGAAAATAAAAGGAAACATCAAGACGCATGCAAAAGTTACGCCGGTCGGCACCGCAAATAGCGCTTGCCAATTGACCAGCTTATCGAGTTCAATTGCCCCCGGAATGGACAGCTGAACTGGAAGCTTAACCGTGTTCGAAGTTTCTATATAGCCACCAAAGATTGCACCCACGACCCTTCCGAAACCAAATGTCACCATCGCGTACAGAGCTTGCGCCGAAGCCCGGATATCGGAAGAAGCCACGCTGGCGACATAAAGTGATCCCCCAATCATAAAGCATGCGATGCAAATGCCGTGCAACATGATCGAAACAAGAGTTGCCGCCAAACTGGTGAACAACACATAAATCAGGTAGCGAAGGAACCACGCAACAATTCCCGCGAAAACTGTCCACCGATACCCGAGGTTCTTGAGCAGAAAGGGAAGACTGAGCATCAGGACCACCTCCGAAACTTGCGCCAAAGACATCACGAACGAAACTTGCTTGGGCATCATGCCAAGACCCGCAAACCCGGATTGCAGATAGGTCTCCGGTAAAACTCGCTTCAAGGAATCCATGGTTGGAGCCGTCAAATACCCCGGCGTAAACATATAAAAGAAGTCGAATTGAGTGCAAATAACGAAGCTCACGATCATCAGCATCATGAAGTTAGGATTCTTCATCAGTTGAAATGCCTTCCCAATCGCAAATCGATTCTCCGCAGATGGCGATGGCGGAGTCTTCGGAATAAAGAAGCATACGAATCCTAACAAAACGCTCAGAATCCCCGCGACGACAAACATGTCTCCGACAATCTGAATTTTTCCGCTCATTCTCAACGCAGTCAGAATCCAGAGCGAAACCAACCACCCGATCGTCCCCGCCACCCGAATATTCCCAAACTGCCTGTTCGGGTCGTCAAGGTGATGCAAAACCACCGAACTTGACAGAGCCACTGTAGGCGAAAAGAGTAGGCAGTGGATCAACAAAAACGTTAACGTCCCGGCAAATGTCGTCTGGCGCGAGAGTCCAAATAACGCGCAAGCCGAAAGTAAATGCAGCGTCGCGAGTAGCTTTTCAGAATTGATCACTCGGTCAGCGAGTTGCCCAAAAATAGGCGACATGAAAATGCTACAGGCGGGCATAAGCGCGAAAAGCACGCCCATTTGCATCCCGCTAAATCCCAAACCAACTGGAGTTTGACTTTGGAAATAAGTTCCCGCAACCGGTAGCCAAGCTCCCCAAATTGCAAATTCGAGGAACATCAAAAGAAACAACAGTCCAAAACGCCGCATTCGCTCTCAGTTTAGACCTACAATTGTGAAATGCTTGACCTTTTGTCCTATATTTGGACCCAAAACAACGCCGTTTTGCCCCTTATCCCGCTCCCGTCAAAGGTCTCGGTAGTAGGAACAACTCCGTTTCGGTTTAACAACAGGACCGTCGTCTCGACCGACAAGAAATTGTTTGCCATCACCGAGTTGAGGGCAGCATTACCAAAATCCAAACTGGTCTACTCCGCCGGGAACTCGACAAACGTTGTCATGTTCCAACACGATGCAAAATTATCTGCCGAAGGATATCTTTTGCACGTGGATAAGGACCATATTCTTGTCAAGTACGGCAAGCCAGTTGGGGCTCTTTACGCAATCGAAACACTCAAGCAGCTTCGAGTGGGATCGACAACCAATTTCTCGGCGACCCACATCGAAGACTCTCCTCGATTCAAGTGGCGAGGCATGCACCTCGATGTCTCCCGCCACTTCTTCCCCGCAAAGGTCATCAAACGAACCCTCGACCTCATGACCGCCGTGAAAATGAACGTCTTTCATTGGCATTTGGTTGACGATGGTGGATGGAGGATGGAAATCAAGAAGTATCCCAAGCTGACCCAAATGGGCGCCTTTAGAAAAGGCTCAGGCGTACCGTGGGATCAGGGAACTTTGGTTCCGATGGCTCCCAAATCTGGCGAGCAAACCTACGGCGGATTCTACACCCAAGAAGAGGTCAGGGACATTGTCAAATATGCGACTGAGCGAGGGATAACCGTCGTGCCGGAAATTGAAATGCCCGGCCACACCCTGCCGGTTCTCGCCTGCTACCCCGAGCTTTCATGCAAAAACGCAAGCGGGTATCCAGGCGCCCTCTGGAAGACCGACGTCTATTGCGCTGGCAAAGAAGCCTCTTTTCACTTCATCGAAAACGTTCTCGACGAAGTCATCGCCCTCTTTCCATCAAAGTGGATTCACATCGGCGGCGACGAAGTCGACAAGAAATGGTGGGACGCCTGCGATGACTGCCAAAAACGCATGAAAGACGAGAATCTCAAAGACGCGGGCGAACTCCAGAGCTACTTTGTCAAACGAGTCGAGAAATACATCAATTCAAAAGGCAGAAACATGATGGGCTGGGATGAAATTCTCGAAGGCGGCCTCGCTCCCAATGCTGCCGTCATGTCGTGGCGCGGAAACGCCGGTGGAATCGCGGCCGCAAAGTCCGGGCACACCGTGGTCATGTCGCCAACCTCTCACTGCTACTTCGATTTTGGCTACGACTCAACCTCAACTCAGCACGTCTACGGTTGGGAACCCGTCCCGGTTGAGTTAACCGGCTCCGAAAGAGATTTGGTTATCGGAGGTCAATGCAATGTCTGGACCGAATGGATTCCAACGGTCGCCCGATACGACCGCATGGTGTGGCCGCGAGCGTTCGCGATGGCCGAAGTTTTGTGGTCCAATAAACCAAAAGACTGGGAGGGCTTCCAGGACCGGCTCGTGCCAAATCTGCGATTCCTCGAACAGCAGAACGTGGCGTACTTCCTCGAAGAACCCCTGATTCCGTACGCCTTCGCATTCGACCGCAAACCGATGGTCATCAGCAAGAGTGACTTCCGGATGCCGATCTATACCAATTCGAATGCCAAGGCTCCGGCAAAAGAATGGTCGATGCTCCTTAGCCAAGAGTTGCCCATCAACAAGACATTCTTCGCGGCATACAAGCGAGCCGACGGAACCCTCGGCGACGTAGCCGAACTGTATCAAAGTTCAAAGGTCACCGAAGTTCCGTCCGTGATGCCTGCCCAAGGATTGGAAGTCTCAATCTACAACGGCAAGTTCGATAAAGTCGCCGACTTTGCATCGAAAAAAGCCGATTCGACCGCGAACGCCGAAGCGATAAGCTTGGCTCATCGCCCGGTTGGGGGCACTCCATTTGCTCTCAAATTCCGGGGTCGAGTCCGTTTCCCAGACCATCAGTTCAAACTCTTCCTGGGTAGCGACGACGGCTCAGTTCTGAAAATCAACGGCGTGACTGTGATCAATAACGATGGCCCGCACGGAGACAGCACAAAGATCTCGGGTATCCGCGCCATCGATGGTTTGTATGACTTCGAATTGCTCTATTTCGACGCCGGCGGAGCGGCTTCTCTCCGACTCGAATACGAATCGGCAACCGTCAAGCGCCGCCCGATCCCTGCGAGTTGGCTATATGAGCCCGCCGGCTAGGCCCGAAACGCTCTCGCGGCGGCGCGATTTATTCTTTGTTGCCTGGCCAATCGACGTATGTAGTTCCATCCATTCGAAATTTGTAGAATTTAGTCTCGCTATTTCTCTTCACACCCACAACTCGAACCTTATACAGCTGAACACGCCCATCTGGTTGAACAATCGTACTATACTTTCGATGATTCGGAGCAGTTGCTGTTGTATATAGCTGGGGAACCCAACGCATGTAATCTTTTACAATTTCGTAATCTGGCCCATCAATTTTGATTTTTGCGTTCAACAATTCATTGGAAAGGGTAATGCTCTCAAGGACGGGGGAGCCGGTCATTTCGAGGTCAATCACGGTAATTCGGCCGGTGGCATAATTCAACGAAATTGTCATTGAATCCATTGAATCCACAAAACTTTCGATACGGTTTTCGACCCGAATACTGTCCTCTAGCCGGGAACCATCTGAGGACACTGGCCGACTTAAGGATATCTGCGATTCCTTAAAAGGATGAGGCAGTTTATTGATGATTGCAGTTCGAAAGTCCGCTTGCCGTGCGAGGGACTCATATTTCCAAAGTAGCGGCATTTCCCACCGAGCTTCATTGTTTGCCATGATAAATCTTTGGGAAGGCTTCATAACAGAAAACGAGCAGTTTTTTTCGAATTCGGAAGACAACCCCGAACACTTTGCGTTTTCTCCTTTTATTTGCTTCGACAGACAATCCAGGAGCTTAGTGTTGTCAATATCAGCGACGTCGCCTTGACGCAACATTAGACTTATGACCGCCAAGATAATCATCTCCACCACCCTATTGTTGCTCCACTCGTGAAGGCCCCTGTATATACGCCGTGTATCCTCATGTATTTGTCTCCAAAAATCCTAATGTCATCCATTGTCATTTTTCGCAGCCCGCCCGTAGGTTCCCCGTCCGTTCCGATTGAACTCGCTACCGTTATCGCAAAATTGTCTGAACTGTTAACAAACGCTTCAGCAGCTTCTTGAAGCGTCATACAGTTGGCTGACCCCATGTTGAAAAGTATTGATTCACTAATATACGATATACAATACGCATTGATAGCTACATTGAATCCAATACACGCCTGATCCTCATTCGTAAAGCCAGGTCGAAACTCATTGCCG
>JAYVXG010000309.1:0-6075 GCA_043785475.1 Armatimonadota bacterium | reverse complement strand
CCACGATCAGCTGACTCTCATCAGTCGCGGTTACGACGAGCGAGTTCGTTCGAGCATCGGCGGCGACCGTTCCAAATGATGCCTGAGTCGATCCAAATCGAATGGCTTGCTGGAATCTGTCCTGAGGGTTCGAGCCCTGGTTGGTGACTCCACCAACGCCCCTTGGCGCGTTGTTGGTAAGAACATTCTGAATTGTCGGGGCAACTTCAGCCGCGGTTGCATATTGCAGGTTAAAAACCCGAGTATGTTGGGGTGCGGCCGTCTCCTTGTCGATCGTCTTAATCACTCGCTCGACTTCTTTCTGCTCTTTATCGGGCGCGTTGACGATGACCGAATTCGAAAAGTCATCGGACGAAGCCCTTACGGTGGCGCCTTGGCTGTTACCGCCACCGGCTCCGCCGAATGAGAAGTTTCCTCCGCCTCCGCCTCCGCCGTTTCGACCATTTCTGCCTTGGCCAAAACCACCAAAGCCGCCTCGATTTTGGTTTCCACCGCCACCAAATAAGCTGGCGAACGGGTTAGTGTTCCCTCCGGTCTGAGTGAATGCTTCGTTGACAACTCGAGCTACTTGAGTAGCATTTGCAAACTTAATTGGATAAATTTTGAGAACCGACTGGGCTTGACCACCACCAAAGATGGTTGTCATATCCACGCCCTGCGGCATTTGGAAGGCACCGCCTCCTCGACCTCTATCCTGCTGCTTTTGGATGATAAACAAATCGCCATCCTTCTTGAGGTCGTACCCCTTGAGGTTGAGCGTCTTTTCGAGTATCTGGAAACCTGTTTTGAGCGAAACTGCGGTTGCACTCGTGAGAGTAATGGGACCGACCAACGCAGGATCCTTGACAATCGTGATTCCACTCGTCTTTTGGAACATAGATATAACGAGGTCAATGTTGGCATTTCGGAAGTCAAGCTTTATTCTCGTCTTCGCATTAAACTTCGTGTCTTTCCAGGATGCATCTCCACCGCTCGCAACGTCACCCCCCAAAAATGGATTGCCCCCTTGGGCTATTGAGAAAGACGGTAGCAAGAACCCGCAGGTTAAAGCTAGTGCACTAATTGAGACGATTTTCATTGATTTCTCCCTATTCTACGATTCTTTCCACTGATGTTTGAGTTGTTAGTTTGCACGGAATCATCAACGGATGACTCTAAGTCCGATTGACCGCCAATTGGACCACTTATGGCGTCCGTGTTGGCCTGGTTTGCTTCTTGGCGACGTTGTCGTCTTGGATTTACTCCGGGTTGGTTAATCTGAGGGTTTACGCCTTGGGGTAGGTTGCCCTGGATTGACGCCGGAGGAAGCGGTTGCATCGCGCTTGGGACCGGTGCAACGCTCGTACCTTTGTCATCAAATCGGATTGTCTTTCGCTCGTTATTCGGCCCTTCGATGACAATAGAATCTTCTTTAACTGCGATGAGACGCAGATTCTTCCACCGTTGGCCAGGTCTCAGAAAGACACCATCGCCGCTAGTTCCGTTTTCGAGGAGTGCGTTTGGCACGCCGTCAACTGTCATATTTCCAGTGTAAGTCCACGATCCTTCACCATTCGCCCATGACGTCGGAATCCCCTCTTTGCTGCGAAGTTTACCGTCTCCCTTGGTAACGAGTGGAACAAATCCATTCTTGATTGAGGCACCAATCGATTCGAATTTAACCTTGTGGTCTTCAGGCAGATCGAGAGGATCAACCTTCTTCTTGGCTACCGCATCTCCAGCTCCAAAAACAAATCCTTTCTTTGGTCCCACTGGGCCAGGATCAGAGGAAGGGAATGCGACGACGACAATAACAATGAGGCCACCCGCGATGAGCAGGAGCTTTTTGAGGTTCGACGATTGTTGCTTTGTATTCGGTGAGGCCATGGGTCTGTTTAAGGGGTTACTCCAGTCGGAGATTTGATGGTTGTTGCTGGAGCAGTGGAGGTAGAAATTCTGGTGGAAAGTTTCTTGGTTGGCTCGGGCTTGCTAAGAAATGCGACCAACGTGATGTTCGCGCTAACCTGGTCCGTCACTCCTTCCTGAGAAGCAAATTGAACTTGCTGAACGGCTAATTTCGATTCGGGTCTTTCGAACGCTTCGAGCATCGAAGCAACGCTGGCAAAAGAGCCGTCGACGGTAAATTGGACCGGGAGTTGAACTAAGGTCTGACTCTCATAGCTCTTGACCGGTCGAAAACTGACTAATTTAAGTCCTTTCTCGGCCGATCGTTTGCTGACAATTTCGAGGGCCGCCGGAATCACGAGGTCTTCCTTGTCCGTCCACTGGTACTTTTCAAGCGTCGCTTCATACTCGGCTAAGTTGGCCTTGGCCGTTTCAGATCGAACTCGGAAGCTTGTCAAATCTCTTTTTGAGTTAGCTGCGTACGTTTTGGCATCAACTCTTCGATTAAAGAAAAGCGAAATGAGCACGGCTACTGTGATCAGAGCAATGCCAAGCACCGCAAAGGCACTTGCCATCTGATCTTTAGAGTCTTTGAAATTGATCACTTCTTCTTCTTTCCTGCCTCGATAATTGCGAGGTTGCCAACTGGGAACCCAACGATACTAAACTGAACGGTGGGCGTACCTTCGATTTCGCCACCATTTGCGTACATTAGTCGAACGTCTCGGAATCGCTTTTGTTTACTTAACCCACTAACATACGTAGAAACGTGGGAAGAATTCTTGGATGTTCCCCGAATGAGGATTGTTTTCCCTCTTTCGAACGTCACACCCGTTAGCCAAGTGTCATTTGGCAAGAGATAAGAAATGGTCTTCAAAATGTCGCTTGGACGTTGTGCCGGTTCAAAGGCTTTCAGAAGCTGATCGGAAGCTGGCTTTTTCTTACTCGCTTTCGACTCGTCGCTGACGGTTTGGGCCAAGGCATTTTTTGTTTGGCGAGCAAATTTGGCTTCTTGTGTCGCCATCTCTGCTGATCGAGTCATGTAGTCGTCGCCAACTAGCGCCGCGATCGCAAGTCCAACTAAGAACAAGAGGTAACAATTCTTATGCCGTGCCTTCCTGATCTTGACAGTGCGAGCCTGGCGATATTCTTCAGGTTCTAAGTCGAGGGTCAGTCCAGACTGGAAAAACGAGTTGATGAACGGACCGGGAAGCACTTGTTCGGTTCCGTCAAGCCTGACATTGTAAGCATAGGTCTTCGTACCATCACCTGTCAGGGCTTTCATTCTCGAAATTTCGTTATCAAGCGAATTGAGGTCGACAACTTTCGAAGATATGAGGTCCCCATAGTGGTAAACATCGAGATTGACGAAATCACCGAACCTCTCCGCAAATACTCCTGAAGAGACTGAATTCTGCTCCGCTGCTTTAAGCGTCAACGCCTGCGCCGGAACTATCTGCTGAATCTGGATATTGGCCCTAGTGCAGATGGTGATGACGTCGGCAATATCCGAGTTTCTCGCGGCAAAAACATTGCAGACGCGCCCATGATCATTCTTTTCCGTTGTCGGAATGAAGTCAAATGCCAGTTCGGAGGCAGGAATCGGGAAGACGTCAGCTAACTTCATCTTCAGTGCGACAAGCACGTCAGACTTTTGAGCATCAGGCAAGGCGATCGATCGTTGTAAGATAAGCCTTCGCGACAAAAGGAGGATCGCGGTTTTTCCGCTAACTCCTTCTACCGCGTCGAGGCTTACTCCTTCTTTTGTTGTTGCCGATTCGACAAAATGCACGCGGACCCATTCGCGGTCCCATTCGATTAACAGTTGTGCAGCTTGCGGTTTTTGACTCATTTATTCTCCAATAGCGTGGTTTGGTTAGCTTCACTTGCCCAAGACCACCTCTCCGGCATGTTTGAAAAGTTTGATTGTTCGACTCGGATCACGGTCGGAATCGCGTTGTTGATGGTGACAATGGCTTCTAGGCCAACGGTCGATGCCCCAGCTTTACCGACGACTCGGATTCGGAACGATTGACTCGTGACCGTCAATGTATCCGCTGCTGCTGTAAGAAAGGCATTGTCGCCCGAGACGGTCAAGATCTCGCTCAATAACTGGTAACCATTTGTGGGTCGACTGTCGACAATTTGGTTGGCGATGTCTTGGGTAATGCCAGGCAAGGTGCTGAGAACTTCCGCGGTTGCCGTGTTGATATTGAGGTGCCCCTCAACCCGAATTGCAGGGGAAGTCGTCATTCGGTCCAGAATGCTTCGTAGCACCGCTTGGTTCGTTCCAACACCCGGAACGGTAAGAACTTGGCTCAGACGGGCAAACTGACGGTTTGGTCGGGCATTTCTCGAATTGATGATTGTCGTCGCTGTTTGGATAGGAATTTGCGCGTTTTGTGCTAATTGCTGTGCCGTGAGCGCAGGATTGTTGACATTGCTCTTGCCATTGCCTTCCGGGTTGTACGCACCGCTGAAGCAGTCTAAACTCACGAGGTCATAGATCGGACTTTCGGGTTGATTGTTATTCGTTCGACCCGTGTTGACAGTGTTTGTTTGAACGGTGTACAAAACTTCCGGAGTCCACCCTTTAATCTGGAGTAGCTCGCTGACCGTTTGAATTCTGCCTTCGCGAGTGTTATAGGGGTGGGTAAGCGCATTGTAATACTCGTCTTTTCCACCTTCAGTACGTGGGTTCGATCCGGCTTCTCGCCAATCGAGGAAACTGTCGATTTGCTCTTGGGTTAATGGTAGGTTGTCGAGCTGTTGCTCGCTGATTGTGTTGAGATCGAGCCGTGCCGAATTGTCCAAGATTTCAACTCGGAAAGATTCTGTGTCAAGAATAAATGAATCCGCTCCAACGGAACCGAGTTTTGCCCAGTCGCCGTCAGAGGCAACCGGGGTTTGAGGGGCATCGGCGATCGTCTGCAACGAAGCCAAAGCGTACTGAATTCCCGCCTCGGCGGCAAGACGAGCCCGGCGTTGCTCATTCCGGTTAATAGTTGTCTTCACCGAGTCGCTTTGATTGAATGAGTAGATCGCAACCCCCGCCATGACTCCAGCAAGAGCTGCGAGCACGACGACCATGACCAAACCCCGATTTCGCATCATTGTTGAACTCCCGTTACCACCGGGTTATCCGGAGTAACGTCACTGTGAAGGAGGCGGACGACAAAGAGATGGTCCACGGAATCGGTCTTTCGTCGATAGGTAATTCTTACCGCTGCCGGGAGACGTGGAGTAGCCTCTGTGACAGAGTCCCACGAAACATCCCAGTCGGTGCCATTGTAAAATTCGTAGCTAATCGAAGTAACATCCGGATCGAGGACTAATTCTGTCCCACCTTGAGTCGGATCGCCGTCCGCTGGAGTCTGGTGTCGCAAGAAGAGGGCTTGCTCGACCGGCGCCTGCCCGACCGGAGTCAAGCTCAACGAGTACTCGGTCATTCCGCCCTCTGGTCCAAAGGACTTGTTCAGAGTCTCAAAGTTTTCGGTCGAATCTATTAGCTCGGAAGGTATGCGCTGACTGAGCCCCGTAAACACCAGTTGGTTCTGGTTGTTACTGCCCGAATTCGTGCTTGTCGGGGAGTCCACAACCCCTTGACCACCAAGAAAATAAGAATTCGTATCGGCCGCAACCGATGATAAATATGCGTTTTGGAGAATGGATCTTACTCGGTCCTCAAAAAGCGCGTTTCGGTCACTCACTACCCGCGAAGCTTTGACCTTGCTCGTATGTTGAATCGCAGTAAGGACCGAGGAAGTTGATGCTCCGATAATGACCGCCATACAGAGGGTCACAATCATGACTTCGAGAAGACTTATGCCGCGTTTCATCCGCCGTTCGCTCCGTTTTTGGCGTTTGGCGATGTAAAAATTAGTCCGCTTGCACTGGCGGTTGGGTCCGAGGTCTTGTTGTTAGAAGTTTCAACCGTGATGCGGACGGTAGCAACGTTGTCGGTTCCGGAAGCAGTGGTATCCATTCTCCACTGATAGTCAGGATCGCCAGAATCAGAGAATGATCCGTCGGTTGGTTGGTTCGCGATGTTCCCGTATGCAATGACTTCGTTCAGTTTTTGAACGGCGAGAAGATTCATCTTTTCGACCTGTCTCACGCGCAATTCAGTTCGCGTCATCGAACTCAACGCGCTAAGGCCCATCGTGATGCCAAGCCCGAGCAGGACTGTTG
>JAYVXG010000308.1:0-6080 GCA_043785475.1 Armatimonadota bacterium | reverse complement strand
TTCCACATCCATTTTGAGGGATTCAGGACCATCTTCATGAATCTTTTCCAGACCATCGATGAGGGTCCGTGCTTCATCTTTCGTGATGATGCCAGTTTTGCCAAGCATGCGCGCATGCGCAACGCTGCCGATAATATCCTCTTGCCAAAAATTTAGATCGGTGTGGATCGTTTGACCGAAACGATCGACCAGATCGGCAGTCGACTCACTGAAAGCACCACCCCATAGCTTCTTCATTCAGTCCTTAGAATACCGAGAAACGACTTACTTCTTCCGCCTGAGGAGGAATACGCCTAAACCGAGTGCCAAGCCTGCCAATGTCGCTGGCTCGGGCACAACCACCACACCAGCTAGCGACACTTGCCTTTGCTGTCCGGTAACGTTGTCAAAAATGTTTAGCGTCGCAGTTTTGGTTCCTGTTGTCAGAGTGTCGATCGAAATTAAACTTTGCAAGGACTCTCCGGCAAGGAGATCGAATGAGCCGCTTGGTGCGAAAAATCCAGTTCCCACAATTGAGAATGAGTAGTTCAAATCTTGGACACCCGCGATACCCCACACCAATGCGTCCACGTCATTTTTAATGATGAGACCCTGGCCGCTATTGGTGTTTAACATGACGGTTCCAAAGTCGATCACCGACTTGTCGTTCGTTAGATCGGCGGGAATTTTGACATCCATGAAAACGGGCAAGTGCCCGCCGACATTGGCCGGGTTCGGATTGCCCACCGAATCTCGGAGGGCTTGGGCGATCGTTGCGCCAACCATCGTATTTCCGGTAGTTGTCAGCGTGGTGTTAAAGCTCGTTCCATCGTTTCCCCACACTCGATAGCTGTGGTTCGAATCATCCCAGGTCGTCGTGCTGTACGCTGCGGTTTTCGAGCCAATATATTCCAATCCTTTGCCATCGTGCAACGACTGACCAGTGAGAATGAAATCGTCTCGGTCGTCCATTCCACCCGCTCCGTAAGGGTCCTGGGTGTGGAGGAATCGATATGTTGGGTTGTTGTACCAGGTGATGGAGCCACCACCGCCCGTAAACGAAGAGTTGATCGGATCAAAGAACTGTCCTGCCGTTGCACCAACTGTCAGTTTTTGATAGAAGGCCTCGCCAGAACTTCGACTATTGAAATCTCCGCCGATCATGAAGTTTCGGCCGGGAGCTAAAGCGGCTGAATCCGCCCGAATATTTGTGGCTTCGGTCAGTCGACGTGCTTGATCGTCGGTCGTGGAGCCCGCCTTGAGGTGTGACGAATAATAGCTGACCTCCGGGTTGACCGTGCTTCCCGCCCCGTAACCCCGGAGATGGAAGTCGTATCGCTGGGTCGCTCGTGGGTCGCCAGTGATGTTTGTCAGACCCTCAAAACTAACCTTATTGACCCGATAGAACATTCCGCTGTCAGTGTCGCCCGTAGAAAGGTATGGGGTCGCAGCGGCCCACTGGCCGGCTTGGCCGGGTGCGCTGTTAAGGATATTGAGAAAATTGGCGACTCCTGTCGCCCCTTTCAACTCTTGTGCAACCAGAACGTCCGGATTGAAGCTTCGTCCTGAGAACGCGGAGAAAATTGCCGTTTGGAAAGCGGACTCGCGACCGCTGGTGTAGTTGGTGATATTCCAAGTCGCGACCCTTAGCTGAGAAAGGGATAGTGAAGTCAAAAAAAAGCCGCAAGCAAGCAGTAGCGCCTTTAATGAAATTGATGAATGCATAAACCTCGCTATATTACCGGCTAATGACCCGTTCCAATTGTTACGGTCATCGATATCGCGTATGCTAGATTTCGACGTGAAATGGAGATTCTTGCCTACTTTTTCATCCTGTTGACAGGTGTTTCGTTCGGCTTGATTGGCGCTGGCGGAGCCATAGTAAGTGTGCCAATTCTGGTATATATGCTGGGCCAATCGTTCGAGCATGCGACAGGTTATTCGTTGATCGTCAGCGTTTTAGTGAGTGGCGTCGGAACGATCATTGCGGCCAAGCACAAGGTCGTGAACTTCGCAAAAGCATTTGAGTTTGGTATTCCTACGGCCCTGATGTCCTTTTTCTCGCGTCGATATGTAAGCCCACAGCTCCCAGCAATGATGTTCGGAATTCCCCGAAAGTCGGCGATGATGTTCGGCTTTGCCTTGATCTTGATTATGGCCGGCGTGGCCATGGTGAAGAGCAAGAAGTTTGAAGCGCCGACGAATCCGCATCCAATAATGGGGATGGGTTTCGGCTTACTGATTGGTCTGATTAGTGGTATTTTTGGGATTGGTGGCGGATTTCTTATCGTTCCAGTTTTGGCTTTGTTCTTCGGGCTCGAAATGAAGATGGCGGTCGGCACGTCGCTGTGCTCAGTAGTAATGATCACTACTCTTGCGTTTGCCGCTGAATATCTTAATCATCCCGATGTCCCCTGGGCATTTGTTGCTGGAATCATGGCCGCGGCGGGGACAGGAATGGTGATCGGCTCATTCCTCAGAAAGATAATCGATGGCGCCAAATTAAAGACCGGATTTGGCTACTTCGTGCTGATTCTTGCGGTGGCGCTTCCCATTTTGGAGATCGTTCGATTAAGAACGCACGGCTAGGGTTTCAACACCGAATAGGGTACCAGCCACCTGGCAACTAACCCATTTTCGTCAGTAAAAAGGATTATTTGCCCGACGTTCGATTTCTTGAAAATCTCGGATTTTTTGAACTCATTGCTCAACATTTTAGCTTCTAAGACCAAAGTATGATGCGGGCTTTTAGCTTGTCCAACCAGGTTCCCGAGTTCGTCTACTCGGCCGGTTATTGCATGGCTTTCTCCGCCCACAATTGTAACGGATCCGTTGACCGCCCCATCGCCGCCGATCGTGATTTGGATGGTTCCAGTTCCAGCGGCAGCCAAATTGAGTTCTTTGGTGTGAGTAGGGTTCTTTTCATCAAAAATTTCGTCGGAGAACCAATTCGTGTCGGCTTTGAGGGTTCCAATAAAGTTCTTGATTCCAGGGCTGGCACCAAAATAGGAAGCTTTGATTCCCGGAGAGATTTGGTTTGATTGAAGGATTTGGAAGAGCTGTTCGTCCGCTTCGGTGATCTTCCCTAGGGCCTTTTGACGCTTGAGGTTGCGCTCTAGGCATCGAAACGTTACCGAGGAGACGAGGGTCGAATTCAGAGCAGAAACACGGGCCAGATGAGGCAATGCTTCGTCAACTTGTCCCAAATCATCGAGTGCCAAGGCACCGATGCCTTCTGCGATTACATCGCTTTCAGTTTCACGAAACTTTTCGTTCATGAACTTCTTTAAGGGCGTGACTTCGCCAGTTCGAGCATGCAGAATCAAATGAACCGATTTCTTGATGGGAGCGAATATTTCTGAAACTTCGGAAACGGATTTGTATTCAACTCTGGCGTCGGTATAATTTCCCCGGGTAATCAAGTACGCCACATAAAGAAGGCGATTGTCGGATCGATCTGGCTCGGACAAGGATGGATTTTCGGCGGCAAATTTCGCGAGGTCATCTTCTTCCGTTGTCGTTGCAAGCTGAAAAAGCATCAAATAGAAGTCGCTACCTAGCGAAGAGCGGGCATTGAAGTCCTTGACATATTTCTTGAAAAGTCGCATTGTCTGCGGTCCCTCTCCAAGTGCGAGCCCAAGTTCCCCGAGCTGGTACCATTTTTCACTGTCGTCACCGATCTTTGATGCCTGTCCTACGAACATTAAATGGAACAATTCCTTAACGTCGCTGAACTTACTCGCCGGTATGTTGAGGAAGTTTTCGGCATCGTCGAAAATTGCACCCTCGATTGAATAAGTAAGAGAAATAATTTCGAGGTCATCATCGCAATATCGGCGGGCAGTTTCGAATGCTTGGGCGGCGGCCTGGGCGTTTTTGGACTTTATGCCGGTCGCAATGGCGGAAGCAGTCCGGACTTTCCAACTGTACGGCTTTATTTTCACCTGAGATTCAAGGGCATCCGCGATGTCGGTGATCGATGCTCCCATAGTTTTGGCGCAGATAAGGACTTCATCTTCGGTAATTTCAGGATCGTTGATATGCGTTTTGATCAGGGTTAGAGCTTGGTCGCGATCACCGATCTGTCTTAGATTCGCAGCAATGGTAACCCACATAACGGGAGGTACCATGGGCTTCTTCAGTTGAATTTGCATGAGGGCTTGCAACTCGCCAATTCTGTGCATTTGTCGCATGAGCGGGAACTGGATTACAGTCAGAACCTCGTCGGAAATAATAGATTTCTCGGCAGGCATTGCGAGGGCACTTTTATATTTGGCGAGTGCGAGTTCGAGTTGATTGTTATCGCGGGCGATTTCACCTTCAAAGAAGCTGCGTAACCGCCCAGGCATCACGTCGGGAAGCATCATTTCGAGGAGCACTTTGCAGGCAAAAGGAGGTGCGAAAATATTGGCTTTGCCCCACACCATTCCTGCATGCATTTCGTCCTTGGGTGAACTTTTCCAGAAAGATTCGAGTTCGCGAAGGCGGTCCGCAAGCGGTGTTTGCCGGCTTTCGGACTGAATGTATCCGAGGTTCTTAAAGTAGGGACTGCCCGACTTCTTCAGAATGTCGCAAAACTTTTCATGTTCTCCACTTCTGCCAAGGAAGAGAGTGGCGAAGGAGGCGTAGTAAGCCGCAAAATAGTTCGTGGAGTCAAGCGCAAGGGCTTGTTTTGCGGCCTCGAGGCCCGCAGAGTAGTCGTGAGAAAAAAGGAGATCAGGAACTTGCTGGGTCAGCTCGTCCGCGATTTTGAGAGGGTCATTCAGAAGTCCAGAGTCAACCAGGGAGCGCGATGTGGCTTTATCCACGAACTTGGCGAGCATGACATCGCTTGTAGGATCGGCAAAGGCAGTTGGGCGTTGAGCATTTTCGCCGTAATCGTGTTTAGTGTAATCATAAACGCTGGATTCGATACTTGTGGCGATTCTACTAGCCCAAAGCCCGCCGGATTCCGTTAGGGTTTTTGGGTTGCTGAGGGCCTTGATGAGGAAATAAGTGAAGACTCCCGAACGGAGTGCTGGTGCTTCGTAGGATTTCTTTCCGGGTTCACATCCCAGCAAGACGGCAATATTCGTTTTCCTGGCCAAGTTCGAAAGATCATATCCAAATGTGCTTTGCTCTCCTGCTCGACACGCGTCAGCGATGATGAGAATGTTTCGAAGTCCAGATTTGTTCAGCTTTTCAACAATAGTCCTGACCGGCAACCCGGTTGTCGTTACGTCGTCGACCTTGGTATTAGTGGCGCAAAAGTAATCGGTATCTTCCTTTCCCATGCCATGTCCGCTGAAGAACACGATAAAGAGGTCGCCTTTGCTAATGGTTGGATCGGCGAGCAAAATATCGAGGGCCTTGAGAATCGTTGCAGAGTTGGGCTTGGCAACGCTCGAAGGCGCGTCGGAAATGAATTTGATGTCATTCGGAGCGAACTTAAACCCTGAAACGAGGGCGTCGCGAAACCGTTCGGCGTCGGAGCTTGCGTATTCGAGTTTTCCGAGATGTTCGAAGTTGCTCGCACCAATGATGAGGGCCCGTCGCTTTGCGGAGACAATCGGCACCTTCTGCGGATCCACCTTAAATTGGGCTGAGCCAATCATTGCCAATGAAGCCAGGAGGATAGACACGATTAAACGCACAACTTTAATTTGACGTAAGTCCAGGGGCAAGGAGTCTACGAACTGAGATAATCTTTGTGATGTCGAAAATCTTTTGGGCTCACGGTGATGAGGTCACACCGGTAGTTTCGGGTTTCCTCCATCGCGGTTAAGTAAGTTTGGATCGTTCGCCGCAAAGCGGTCGTCTTTTTGAGACCGATGCTCTCCTCGGCCAAATCGTCGGATCGCCATCGAACTTCGACGAAGATTAGTTCCTCTCCTTCAAGCGCGATCAGATCAATTTCGCCACCTCTAATTTGGTAATTTCGGGTGATAATGGTATAGCCCAAACTCAGGAGATACAGGGCGGCTCGGTCTTCTGCCGCTCGACCAGTAGTTACTTTTGCGTTCATAGGGTTCTTTAAAGATTATGCTCTTGCCTACAGTTTTTGCCATCCACTTTCCGCCGGTTCAGACGGTCCATCTTACAGAGACAAAGATTTTTAAGAA
>JAYVXG010000307.1:0-6083 GCA_043785475.1 Armatimonadota bacterium | reverse complement strand
CGAGGAATCTCCGAGGGACTTGACGGAGCCTTCTACTTGCGAGATGAAGGTGCATTTGAACGGCTCGGATTCGAACAAGAAGATTTGGAAGCATGGCTGGACGAAGCGCTGGCAACTTTAAACGAGTCAGGTCAGGACTCCTACTTAGACGCAGCGTAAGGATCCATATTAACCATGAAAGCAGAATTCATTGTTCCTTTTGTTGATGCAGCCACCTCGGTAGGCGAGGAAATCACGGGCCTGCATCCAACTCGAGGTGATCTTGAATTGAAGAATGGACTCGTAACATCACTTCCAATCAATTTTCTTTGCAGCATCCGAGGCGATATCGAAGGGATCGCAATGTTCGGTCTTTCACGAGAAACCGCGATGAAAATTGCCGAGACGATTTTGGACCAAAAACTTCGCGTTTTCGACCAAACAGTATCATCCGCAATCGTGGGTATAGGTGCGAAAATATGTGAGGCATTTATGGCCTCGTTGTCGAATCAAGGGTTATCGGTCACCCTGTCCCATTCTGCCTTGTTTCGCGGTACGTTCGTGAATGTCCCTACGTTTGGGGTCCCCACGCTGGTTGTGCCCGTTCAATTTGAAGGATATGGAACTATCAGCGTCAATGTGAGCGTGAAGAAATCGATCGAAGCAGTGGCAGCCTAAGGTCAAAACACCCACGAATGCAACCCACCGACGCAAAAGTCGTATTCTATTTCACATATGAGCGAACGTAAGATTCTGACTGGCATCACAGCACATGCATTCATCAGCGACTCGGACAAGTGGGCGCTGAACAAACTGCGCAGTCTTCCCCTCGTGCCTCAACTAGTCTCCAAGTTTTACGAAGTAGGCATCGACCGCTGGCTCTACTGCTATAACATGAGCAGTTCAATTCGGTGTGGACCAAACCAATATCCCACTCTTTACGGAATAATGCGCGAGTCGGCAAAGGTGATGGATATGCCCGAGCCAGAACTGTACGTCTCGAACAACCCGTTTACGAACGCCTTTGCTGGTGGAGTTGAACGACCCTACGTCACCCTGCGTTCCTCGATGATCGATACCATGACCGACGAAGAGCTTTACTTCATCATGGGTCACGAGCTGGCGCATATTAAATCACAGCACGTGCTGTACTTCTCGGTTGGGTCGCTGCTCTTCCCACTTCTGGATCTCTTGGGTCGACGAACAATGGGTGCCTCAGACGTCGCGACCTTTGCGCTGGTGCTTGCCTTTTACGAATGGTCTCGGCAGGCCGAATTCTCGTCGGATCGCGGCGGCTTGCTCGTTGCCCAGGACCTAAAAGTGGCAACCCGTTCGCTGATCAAGCTTGCGGCAGGCCCGTCCCGCTTGTCGCATGAACTCAATGAAGATGCTTTCATGGAGCAAGCCCGGGCTTACCAGGACGCGGATTCGCTCGATAAGCTCGGAAAATTTGTTTTGTTTGCCACAATGGGCAAGACTATGACCCACCCGATGCCCGTCCACCGGACTCAGGAGCTAGAGCGTTGGACGCAGACCGGGGCTTACAACCGAATTTTGAACGGGGATTTCACGAAGGTAGCCTGACATTTCCGTAAATCTTTGTCTCCCATAATCTTTCCAAGAAACTTTTCAAAAAATAATTACGAGCCATTTTTCCTAAGATACTGCTCATAGATCCTGCACCATCTCTTCGTATTCTCCTTTGCCTTGGGATTCGGATCAACCGCCGCAGCGGCGTACTTCAGATCGACGCACTTGCGTAGGGCTTTCATATCCTTATTAACGCTAAATACGGCGAATTGATATCCGGCCTCATAATTGAGTTGATTGGACTGGTGAATAGATGCCTTTTTTAATCTGGCAATCGCAGTTTGATAGGCCTTCAGATCTTGCTCAGAATGGCATTTCATGTCCCAGTGAAGAGCCACGGCCCAGGCGACTAGGCTCGAGCCTTGGATTGATTTTGGGCTGAATTCAGTTGGACTCGTCGTGGGATCATAATCAGTTAGCGACTTTAACGCCTCCTTTTCCGCGCCGTCGGAGAGGCCATGAAGGTTCTTCGATATCCAGTCAAATAGATCACGCCTATTTGTACCGGGATAAGGAACTGCATGAAAAAACCCAGACGCACATGCTCCGACGCCGATCGCAAGAATTTGGTCTTCCAAGGGCCTTCCCCGCTCCTTTGCCTTTGCCCATTTTTCTGAAACTATCGCAACTATCTGTTTGACCGGCATAGATTTATAATTCAGCAAGTCAATTTCTAACCTTGAACCGTAGGCCAGATTATGTTGGCTCAACAAATTCAACGAAACCACAACCAAAGCAAACATGGATGCACCTTAGGCTGGCGGGCCACCAGTTGTCGAAGTGGTATACCAGTAGTGATACCATCTCTTGCCTTGTAAACCACCATTTCCGGGCGGAGTGGGCGCCGATTTCCAGTCAGGTTCACCACATCTTTTCACGTAACCCGAAATGTCATAGTAGTCGCAAATGATTGCATGAAGTTCTTCATCCTTCGAGAACGCTAGTCTCCAAGAATCGCATGAATCCTTGTAATCGTTCACGTCGAGTCCTGTCGGCACTGTAAACTGGCCCCAATTGTCTAATGTCCAATAGGACTCTGCTACGCCTCTGGTTATCCCCGTATTAAATTCACTTTCTACATAGTTTGATTCCAACGCATACGAGAGCCCCGATTCCACTAGGCCGAGAACTATTTCCACCGGGAGACTAATCTCGACAAATATTGTAAAAAACGCTATTGATGCCGCGGTGAGCGCAAAGGAGTCACGTTCAGCAACAGCTTTTGTTGATGCTGTGTAGTCCTTACCTGTCCAACCTACAAGGTAACTAAATGAGTCTACAGCACTACCCGTGATTTGGTGAACATGTGGTAGAGGGTTATCAATAACCCGTTCTTTCAGTTGTTTGTACGACAGAGAGACGGAGGTTTTTCCAACCAATCCGTCTGCCCAAGTGAAATTACTGCTATAACTTCCAGCACCCTGCTTATCTTCGAGGACTCTAGTGTGAGGCGTGACAGTATTGTCCGACACTAGATTGTACGTTTTTACGTCAGTCTTCGCACTCGGGGAAATGTCATGATCGATGCTGGAAGTAGATGAACCCGACCCATTATTGTGATTTGCCGTCATAACTGTCGGCCTCATCGAGGCGTCAGTGGCGCCGGCGATAATTGCAAAAACCATCATGACAACTATTGCCAAGGCTTTATATGTTAAATTGTAACGATCAGTTCTGGCTTTCATCGAGATCACTCGAAAACATAGAGATTATAACAGACCTTTCAGACTTGAGTGTAAGTGTTATTTCTGATTTTTCTTAGAGGATTTACTCGTGAGCCAATGTTGCATTCGGGATTATAATCAGGGTAAGCGAGAATGTGCGCTGATAATACAATGACCCACTACCTCAGAACAGCTTCGCGCACCAATCTTAACGCCGTTTGTTCGGCACGTTTCCGGATATCTTCTCGGATTCCCCTAAACTTGCATTCCTCGACATGAGTTTGGTTTTCGCTGGCGATGCCAATATAGACCAACCCGACTGGTTGTCCGCCGACATCGGCCGTCGGTCCGGCGTTACCAGTGATCGAGACCCCATACGTAGTGTTGAGCTGCTTGCGAATCGACTCCGCCATGAACATCGCAACGCCCGCCGAGACCGGATTCGACAGGTCTTCGGCCGGTGACGGCTTCAAAAGGGCATCCTTTGCCTCGACCGTGTAGGTTACTACCCCGCCTTTAAACACTTGGCTACTGCCCGCAACCATGCTCAGTCGCGCGGCGAGGCCGCCACCCGTCATCGATTCTGCCACCGAAATCGTTTCTCCTTTCGCCTTAAGCAACACGATGAGAGCTTCCTCGAGACTCGTGAGGTTGATGCCATAAACCGCAGAACCAAGAATTTCTCTGACTAAGACATCGACCGGATCGATGAGTTTCTCAGCTTCGCCAACGGTTGCGGCCTTCGCCGTCAACCGCAAATGCATCTCCATCGGCTGAGCATAAGGAGCAATCGTTGGATTTTCTGAGTCCATCAAGTGCTTAATCTTCTCCTCGACAAGGCTCTCACCAACTCCAATAACCCGAAGAACGCGGGAGTGGATGACTTGACCACCACCAAGAGTTTCGAGCATCGGTTTGATCTGATCGTACGCCATAGGATCGAATTCTCCCCGTGGGCCCGGAAGGGCAAACACGGTCTTTCCGTTTTTGCGGCAGACCAAACCAGGCGCCGTGCCGTTTGGATTCGGAATGATCTCCGCGCATGTCGGCTTTTGAGCCTGTTTCGCGTTCGACCCTACCCACGGAACGCCTCGCTGGGCAAAAAATACTTTCAGCTTTTCTTCAATCTCGGGGACGGTTTCCAGGGTGTCGTCGAGCGCAAGGGCAATGGCGTCGCGAGTCAAATCGTCCGCTGTCGGGCCAAGCCCCCCAATGGTCACGACTACATCTGATCGGCTAAGGGCAAGCTTCAGGGTATTGACCGCCCGGTCTAAATTGTCGCCCACAGTGGCTCGATATCGACAAGAGATTCCGCACTCTGCGAGAATCCTCGCCATGGTCGCGGCATGGGTATCTACTATTTGACCGAGGAGCAGTTCCGTTCCAATTGAGACAATCTCGGCGTTCATCATTCTATGTTACTTGCCCGCACACCAGAAGAAACTCGGAACGCCCGAATCGGCTCTCTAGCGAGTTATCCACTGCTTTTCTCCCGAAAGCTGAAGTCTGAAAGCTGACAGCCAGCTACAAACTGCTATTATTACTTGGGATGGCTTTGCAATCGAATATCTCAACTGACATGGTTGTTGTCGAGCCTGGGGCTACGGCTCCCCTAACCATTGATGTCGAAAATACTGGAATTTTAGATGACCAAATAGAGGTCAGTCTTGAGGGCGTCGACTCCGAATGGATCGCGATTCCGGTTCCAGTTGTTCAACTCAAGCCCGGCGAGAAGCAATCCATCAAGATTTTTTTCAAACCACCAAGAGTGAGCGAAAGCATCGCGGGAAATTATCCCTTTGTCGCAAAAGTTCGGTCACTCAATGATGGAGATGTGCGATCCGCACAAGGTGTATTGACCATCAAACCATACTTTGGATTGACGCTGGAAGTAGCGCCCAAAAAGGGATTCGTTAGCCCAACGAGACGGCAGAACATTTTTACGGTTTCTTTGACGAACATGGGCAATTCTGAGCACATGATTCAGTTGACGGCTGATGATCCTGACGATGTGTGCGCCTACGAGTTTGACGAAGAGCAAGTTGTCTTGGCCCCGGGCCAACAAAAAGATGTCGACTTCTTGGTAAACCCAAAAAAGGGATCTCCATTCGGCTCCACGCGGCTCATCGGTTTTGCCGTAACCGGAAGAAGCCTTTCGAACCAAGGGGTCGTTGCTTCATCGCAAGGCCAACTTGAGATTCGGCCATTGTTTACACCGGTTAACGTTACTGTTCTCGCTCTAATTTTCTTGTTTGGATTGTTCTTGTTTTTCGGCCAACCAAAGCCGCCCACGGTGAGAATTGAGCAAGTGGGAAGGCCACACATTTTTGAAGGCGGGACCGTAACCGTTCACTGGACCGCCGAACATGCTAATTCGGTGACCCTGATTGCGGGCGGGAAAATTGTTAAAGAGGGTCTTCCTGCGGAGGGGCAAGATGATATTCCCGCGCCCTCGGTCGGAACACTGAGAATTCAGGCGATCGCGATCCGGGATAAGCGTCAAACTACATCGGATCCTCTCGAAGTCGCGGTTGAGGTTCCGATCGTCATTCCTGATCCAGAAATTATTCAGTTGGAGCCTGCGAAGAAGACCGTCAACAAGGGTGAAAAATTTACGCTAAATTACAAATTCAAGGGCACCACGAAAGCCACGCTTTCACCTTTGGCACAGGACCTGAACTTGACGTTCAATTCTCAGCAGTTTGATGCGGGTGATAAAGGCGACAACACCTTCACTGTAGCGGCGTACAATTCTGCTGGAAAGTTCGTCAAAAAATCATTTACGATCAGAGTTATCGATGTCAGCTTGGCGAAAATCGTCAAATTTGACCTCACGCCATTGGTGGTTGA
>JAYVXG010000306.1:0-1792 GCA_043785475.1 Armatimonadota bacterium | reverse complement strand
AAGTAGATTAAGGAGCAATTATAGGCAATGAGTCTTTGCGGCCACATGGACACTAGGGCAGGAATGGCGGGAGCCAGCCCGCGCCGAACCGCGATGAGGCGATCCAAAGAAAAAGCCGCCCCCGAAGGCGCGATAGCCATATAAATCGTCGCAATTCGAATCACGGTATCACCACCATGAAGAATGGATGAATTGCGATGGTGGAGGGTTATGACCCCAATTGCCAAACATATCGAGGAGATACGGGTGAACAATCCAAGGCAAGTCAGAAGCGCAGCCAGCAACACGAATGCGTTGAAGGCGAGTAACACTCGGTAATCCGTAACTCCGTACAAAAGGTTAATTCTTGGTAATTGTACACTGCCATCAGACGTAAAAAGAACTTCCTTGCTGAGCGTCAAGGACCCGAGCCAGGCGGGACCGTATCCTTTCTCAGAAAACCAGTCGTTGTAGTACACCGAAATCATGGCGAAATTGATGAACGTAAGGCCACCCATGATCGCCCGAAAAACTCCCATCGTGACCGGACTGCCATACTTGAACCAATAAGCATAGAGGATTCTAATGGATTCCAATCTTCCACCCCTTGTCCGCGAAAAGTTTGTGTTGGTCAACAATGTACGAAAAAAAGTTATAGGTCAAATACGGTGGTTCGTTCTTCTCTTGCTTGTCATGTCTCATGACGGATTGATAGTGACGAACGAGAGTGACCTGAACGGGCGGACTGTTTGGGTCTGTTGCCGATTTTAGCGCGATTGCTTGCGCGAATGGCATCCAGTAGAACGGAGCTTTTTCACTATTGACGCGCTCATAAAACTTTCGGTGCCGTTCCTGCATGAACTTCTCAGGGATCGACAAAGCTTTCATGCGTGGATACTTGAACGTCGTCTTCGTTCCATCAAGAAATGTAACTTCAGCATCGCACCAAATGTCCGTCTGGGACGGGTCAGGCGCAAACATGTCCCAATATTGCCAGAGCCCGGTTGGGTACAGATAGCCATAAATTGGTACCGACAGCTTGGTTACTTGAAAGTTGTATTTAAGGCCTTGATCCACCCAATCGGACAATCTGTACCATTGAGTAGAAGCCGCATTATTAAGCGCGGCATCGCTCGGTCGAGGCAAAGCGTAGAGCGTAATTGCCACAACATGAAACAAAACGAATGCGGGCACTAGCGGGTGGACCCTTGGCAGAGGCGCGACCGCAGCTGCTTCGCTCGATGCTTCGGCAGCTGCTTTAGCTACGGGCTTTTGTCCCGCAGTTTTATTCGCCACTGATTTTCTTTTTGCCACGAAAGGATTTTACTGCTGAAGTTCAGCAAGTATGTCTTTCAATTCTTCTTGCATTTCAGGATTTTGGCTAACGACGCCATTGATCTGCTCAGTGATCTGCTTCGCTTCTTCGGTATGCCCGGCTCGCTTTGCCGCGATCCCAAGATTAATGAAGACTCCAAAGCTCTGTTGATTGTTCGCGAACGCATACTGCATGAATTGCCATGCCTCTTCGTGCTTTTCTTGACCGTTTAGCGCTTCCCGCATTTCGCCGTAAGCTGGTTCGCAACCAGGGAAGATCTCCAAAAGGTGCCCAGCTGCCGCTTCGGCCTCGACATGATCGCCAAGTTTGTTGAAGGCTGAACTGAGAACAGCCCACATCTTCCAGTAGTCGGCCAACCAGTTTTTGAGTGGTTTGAGGTCACGAATAGCACCTTCGGCATCGCCGCCCGCAAGTTTCTCTTGAGCAAGTTGAACGCTTTCGACCCGCTTTGGCTGCTCTAACTCAATGAGCCAAGCT
>JAYVXG010000305.1:0-6104 GCA_043785475.1 Armatimonadota bacterium | reverse complement strand
GGTCTCCGAAGTACCTGATCGAGGTCGGCCCAAATGTCATCCACCGATTCAATTCCAACGCTCAAGCGAAGTAGCCCCGGCGGCAGATGCTCCTGCCCAGGAATTCGACCTCGCCGTTCCATCGTCGACTCAACCGCACCCAAACTTGTTGCATGCTGAATTAATTCCACACGAGGAAACAATTCATGGGCCGCCTGAGGTCTGCCTCGGATAATATTGGACAATTTGGATTACAAAGAGCCACGACCTGAAAGCTAACTAAGCGAGTGACATGAACGGGTCAGTCATTTCTCTGGTGTTGGTAATGTATTTCCTGTCCAAATTTCGGAGCGAGCAAGACTGTTCGCGACAAACATGTGTGGGTCGAACCATGAGGGGCCCATGCTACGTCGCATGGGCCTCTCATGGATCAACAGCGGCTAGCGTTTGGTGACGGTTAACCCGACCGTAGTCGAGTGAACCAGACCTCCGCTCGTGCCGGTTATTGTGAGTGTGTATGTTCCTTTGGGAGTGCCACTGGTCGTGGTGATTGTCATCGTCGAGGTGCCCGAACCGTTGACAGTTGTCGGAGTAAAAACCGCTGTGGTGCTGGCCGGAACACCGGTGACCGTTAGGGCCACCGCCCCGCCGAATCCGTTCACGGCTGAGATCGTAACCGTGTAGCTGACGGACGCGTTGTGTCCAACCGATTGCGAGGACGGCGAGGCCGTGATCGTAAAATCGGGTGGCAGAGGCCCGGTCACCACGAGAGTAACCGTCGTCGTGTGAACAAGTGAACCGCTGGTTCCCGTGATTGTCAACGGATAAGTTCCCGGTGGCGTACCGACGGATGTTGTCACCGATAATGTCGAGTTTCCAGAAGTTGTGACCGTCGTTGGACTAAATGTTCCAGACGATCCAGAGGGAAGACCTGACACACTTAAGCTTACGACGCCGCTAAAACCGCCGGACGCAGCAATTGTCGTGGAGTAACTTGTACCCGCACCCTGCACAACTGTCCGCGATGACGGCAAGGCTGAGATGGTGAAGTCCGGGGTTGGGGCGCCAACAGATCGCACTGCTTTGTTGACGTTGAGTCTTCCACCAGTAATGGTAAGCCCTGCTAACGAAGAAATGGGATCCAGGTTATTGAGGATCGCAGCCTTCAATTGGTCAATATTGAGAGTGCCATTGGCAGAAAGCACCAAAGCACAAGCCCCTGAAACGTGCGGCGTGGCCATAGAAGTGCCAGAAAAGAATGCGTACCCTCCTCCAAGAATCGTTGAGTAGATATCGACCCCCGGCGCACCCAGATGAACCGATGTTGGGCCGTAGCAAGAGAAGGACGCTAGTCCGTCTGAATTATCGGTTGCGGCCACGGCAATCATGTTGTGGGTGCTGTAGCTGGATGGATAATGCGGCGTGACGTCGTTGTTGGTACCATTGTTGCCGGCTGCGGCGACGAAGACCATATTGTTGGCGTCAGCCTTGTTGATTTCATCGAGCAAAGCTTGAGAAAAGCCGCCTCCGCCCCAGCTGTTGGATAGCACGCGTACGTTGGCGTCTACGCCCAGGGCAGCTTTGGCTTGGATCGCAAATTCAATCGCGTTAATTGCATTTGCGGTCGTGCCACTTCCAGCGGAATCCAAGAATTTGCATGCCATCATGCTCGCAGTCCAGTTCACACCGGCCACACCGACGGCGTTATTTCCAACCCCACCAATCGTTCCTGCACAGTGGCTACCATGGTTATTGTCATCCAGAGGATCGAACGAATTGGCTACCGCATTGAAACCGTGAGAACCCGCCGGGCAAGTTCTAACAACTCCACCAATGTTCGTCGAAAACGATCGAGGTGCAGTCCATACGTTGGCGGCTAGGTCAGAGTGGTTGTAATCGATGCCGGTATCAACGATTGCTACGACATTGGCTCGGGATCCTGTGGTCACATCCCATGCCAATGTGGCGCTTATGTCGGCTCCAGGTTTACCTGCAACACCGTTGATAACTTGGCCAGTGTTTCTCATTCCCCAGAGGTTGGCAAAAGACGGGTCGTTCGGGATGGCGTCTGAATGAAGAATGTAGTTTGGTTCCACATATTCGATATCTCGGCGTCTACTGATGCTTGCGACAAGGTCGCTGGTCCGCTTAGAACGTGAGTGAATGACGAACGCGCGTCCGTCACCGCCGATTGCTTCGGAGGCATCGATGTCTTCGCTATTCCGAATGTCGTTCTCGGCGGCAAGCCTATGCATGGGTCTGAACTTTAAGATGACCTCCTGCTGGACAATCTCATGGCCTTTCAGAAATTCGGTTGTTATAACGTGATTGTGCTGCGAAAAGGCAGGCACTGCCAACAGCAACGGCACTTGCAACAAGCCTAACTTAAGTATGTTTCGAGGAAATAAATTCGTTAACTTCAATGTCTTCTCCTTCCTGCCAAAGAATGCAGGCGCGGGGTTCACTTGATGGAACGAGCGGTAATTGCCATTCCCATCTTGCCTCAATTATATCAGGTTTGTCCGATTTGGACAAGGGACTGAGTTGGTAGTCTCAGGTTGACAGAGCTTTCTTTAACGGTCTGACCACACCTGACTGGCTTGGGTGTTTTTCGCAGTCACCCTGCGCTTTTTGTCATGCTGACGGAGCTCTACAATTCGTTCGAAGGTCTCCGAAGTACCTGATCGAGGTCGGCCCAAATGTCATCCACCGATTCAATTCCAACGCTCAAGCGAAGTAGCCCCGGCGGCAGATGCTCTTGGCCGGGAATTCGACCTCGCCGTTCCATAGTCGACTCAACCGCACCCAAACTTGTTGCATGCTGGATCAGCTTGACCCGCTTGCATACTTCATCGGCGGCGGAGGCGCCGCCTCGAACGTCGAATGAAATGATCGTGCCAAAACCGTTTAGCTGTCGCGCCGCTGCCTGATGAGTCGGGTGACTTGACAAACCTGGATATCGCACTAATTCGACGTTACGGTGCTCGGCAAGACGCTCGGCCAAAATCATCGCACTTTCTTGGCCCCTCTGTAAACGGATGGCCATTGTACGGACGCCCCGTGTAGCAAGAAATGCTTCTAACGTGCCGGGAGTCGCACCACCAAGTCCTCTCGACTGCCGCAGTCCAGCATATAGCTTGTCCTCACGAACCACGGCCATGCCGCCAAGCAGATCGGAATGACCGCCGATGAACTTTGTCACCGAGTGGACCGACACGTCCGCACCGAGCAACAATGGTCGCTGATTCAGCGGGGTGGCAAACGTATTGTCCACACCCAAGATCGCTCCGGGTTTTCGGGGAGCCGCACAAATTACATCTAGGTCCCCAACTACCAGAAGTGGGTTTGACGGCGATTCGAGCCAAATTAAGTCGGAATGTTTGCATTCGGCCAGCCACGACCGGGTGTCTTCGACCGCAATCCTGTTTACCGTCCAGCGTCCCCGGCTTTCGCCGAGCAGGGCAAGCTTTGCAACGCCTTGGTAACAATCTTCCGGAATCGTAACGATTGAATCCGTAGGCATTTGGTCAAAGACGGCAGCAATTGCGGCCATACCAGACGAAAACGCAATCGCGCGACCACCTTCCAGGCCCCCGACTATTTCTTCCAGAGCTTCCCAACCATCAGTTCCATCATCGCGGACGTAGCCTCTTTGGCCACCCAGCACAAAGTTCGAAGCCGGAATAAGGGGAATGTTTAATGGCGAACCTGGTTCGCCCTCTCGTCCGGCCGAAACCAACCAGGTTTCGGCCGACTGTGATTGAGGTGAATGATCTTCGCCAGTGGTTCGCATGATGCCCTTATTGTACTAAGATCAGGGCGAGGGCGAGGAAAGAGATATAGTTGTCGAATGCCCATTCTGCCGACTGAAATCTGGTAACTGAGGCCGAAATTCGGTCGGAGAACCTTTCGAATCATGAAATGCTTACTGATGGTCGCACTCTTAGTAGTACCGATACTTTCGACCCGCGCCCAGGAAATGGGTCCCCCCAAAGAGGTCAAGAACCTTGGTTGGTCGGTCGGTACGTGGACCGGCAATGGCAAGATCGCGTTCGGCGGACAAGAAACGCCCATTTCATCCGCCACGACAATCTCCTACGGGATGTTCCTCAAAGTTGTATCCAGCGACAAATCGACAGGTTTCACGATGACGAAAACCGCAATGATTGGATGGGACGCCAAGAAAAACGAATACATTAGCGACACGTTCACTAACATGTCGCCCATAGCACGAATTGCTCACGGCAAAGTGGATGGCAACAAGCTAATCATGGTCTCAAACCCATTGGAAGCCGAAGGTATGAGCATGGTTGCTCGCGAAACCATGTTAAAGGTCCCCGCCACAAAAGTCGGGTCTATGATGGAATACAAAATGGGCGAGAAATGGATGACCGGAATGGACTTCGTCCTCACCAAGTCCAAGTAACGTATAGCTTATTTTTTTGGCGACATTAGAACGAAGTCGATGAACTCCAACGAGTCCACCCTCGTCAAAAACCTCAGGGCCAGCCGACTTCCATCGGCAAAACGGTTGCACAGATCTGGAACTGTGAGAGCCAGGAAAACGATGTTGTGTGCCTTCTTTGTGACGAGGTCTTTAATGCACCGCTCCACAGGCAAGGAACGATTAGCGATTCATTTCATTGAACGTCAGCATGAACTGATACGCAAATTGTGAGTCCTCCTGGAACTTCCGGTTGAGCAATGATTCCTGGACGTAATGCCCAAAGTCGGGCAAGCCTTCATTGTCATCCATATTCTTGAAGCCCATCGACCAGTTTGAAAAGTTTCTGGATTCGATTTCACAGGCGCTGATTTTCACAACCCCGTAGTGTCGACGGTCAAGAAGAATTGTATCGTACAAAGCAAGAACATCCTCTTTTTTACCCTCCAGCATCTGCATGAAATTCCCGCCCTTATATAGCAACATGCCTGTGACCCCGAGCTTTTCGTTCTTAATGCGAGCCGTCTCTAGGATTCCCATCAGACCCCAATTGTCCATCAGGTGCGTTGCAGAACTGACGTAGATCAGATAGAACACACTTGGACATTACCATGAATGTTGGCCCCAACTGGCGCGTTCCCGATTTCGCTTCCTCCTTCGCTTCTCGAACTTCGGGCTACTATATACAGAAGGACAAGGGCAAGTTAACAGAAGAAGAACATGAACGTCCCTTCTGAAAGCAGACAGCTCAAAGCTGTTGGCTATTATTGTTTTGGTACTCCGGACGGGATTCGAACCCGCGACCTTCGCCGTGAAAGGGCGATGTCCTAACCGCTAGACGACCGGAGCAGACGATCAATTATTATGACTGAGATTGGGCCTCAATTGCCAGCTCTGGAGGCCCAACATAGCTTAAAAAAATCGACCTCACTTGGAGGTCGATTTCTGATTGCATAGGCCTGGAACTAATCTCTGCCAGAGCCTGACCTGACAACGTCAACTTTGTTGTCGTCTCGTTCGTCGGCCTTTTCTGCAGGAATTTCGCCTGGGCTCGGCAAGTCAAGTTTCTTGACTTTGCTAGCCGAAAGGATTCGCGAACCGTACAGGAACTTTTTTCCATAGTATGTCTCGTTGAGTGAACTCTCGGTTACGTGCCCCTTGCCGGACGACGCGTGGATGAATCGACTATCACCAATGTAGATTCCTACATGGCTGACATACCCCCTGGTGTTGAAGAAAACTAGATCTCCCGTCTGCAACTGGCTTCGGCCAACCCGCGTCCCACACTTGCACTGCTGAGCCGCAGTTCGTGGCAAATTGATTTTGAGGGACTTGAATACCTGCAGAGTAAATCCACTGCAGTCGGTCGAACCACGGCTGCTGTCGCCGTAACGATAACGAACACCGGTAAACTCTCGGGCTCTCGAAATCACACGACCGGCGGTCTCAGGATTATTCGATAAAACGGGAATTGCGGGTGCTTCGTGGACGATGTGACCGGGGAAGCTGACGTAGTTTGCGTGAACCCAACCTACCGTTCCATGCTCAAATCGAAGTTGATAGAAATCGCCTCGGTGATCAATGATTGTCGCTCGGCCACCATTTACTTTCGTGAGCGCACTGTTAGACTTCGAAGGACCCTTTCGGACAGCAATCCCATCACCAATGACGGTCGCCATTG
>JAYVXG010000304.1:0-6108 GCA_043785475.1 Armatimonadota bacterium | reverse complement strand
ACCACTCTAAGTCCAACCTGCCATCCTTTGGCACTCTCTACCCATTAAGATACAGGACCGCTATATACAGGTAGATCTCTCCACACCCTTCGCGGTTGTCGAAGCTCTTTTGTACGTTGCCATTGCTCGAATATAGTCATTTATCACACCTCATCCCTGGTTGTAAAAGTATCCAATCGTGCAGATCGTGGTCGGATTGTCGGCGCCAACAGCTTTGCTGAACCACTTCATGGCGTAGGCATTGTCCTTTACGACTCCATTGCCATTGAAATAGGTACTGCCAACTTTGATCATTGCGGCGAGTTCGATTCTGGGTGCAAAAAGTCTGACTTTCGAAGAACTTCGTAGTAAATCGCCACAATGATCCGGCCAAAGAATGCCGACCCTTTCAAGATACTAATGAACTTTCGGTTTCGCCTTCGAGCCAGCCAAAATCTTGGCCGCCAAATCGTCGCCAATCACGATTTCAATATCTGGCTGTCCGACCGCCGGCGTCACTGCCTTTCCAATCGTCCGAGAGCCGACGATTGTTTGAATATTCTTAGCAATTTCAGCTTGCCCTGCCTTCTGGTAAACAATATTGGTGACTGGTGATGGCATCGAGTTACCGTTTGATGTCGCCGTATAGCCTTGATTAACCAGCTTTGCCGCAAGCAACTTTGCCACCCCTTGAACCTTCGTACCATTCTTAACGCTGACCCGGACAAGCTTTTTCGCCGCCGATTCGTCGCCCAGCAGAATCCAATCAACAGTTGCCTTCGCTCGCTCTGCGTCGAGCTCGAAGAAATATACGCCGTTCTTCTTTGTGTCACTGCCCGGCACGGTTCCGCTAACCATCGAACCCTTATTGGCTCCCCGAAAGAGCGCCGCGAGTGCCATGCACTTGATCCGAGGAAGATCGGTCACGACTTGGCCAAAACCAGTCTCAATAATCGAATCCGCTTTCAAAATGTTCTTCGGACTATTGGCAGAATGGACCAAAGCCTGGATCAGTTGCTGTTGCCGAGCCATCCGTCGGATATCTCCCTCTTCCTTCGAATGCTTAATATTCGTTAACGGGACAATTGTATTGTTCTCAAGGATCCGATATCGATTCACTTCTCGGAATCGAACGAATCCTTCCGCGCCTTTGCCATCAACCGTTTGACGACCAGCTGGAAGGTGAATATGGAGGCCGCCCCATTTGTCATCGTAGTTCATCGCGTCCAATGCTTCGACTTCCACACCGCCGATCGAGTCGACAATGTTCCTCACCGCATCAGGTTTTATCACCACGTAGTTGTCAATTTTCAGGTCAAACATCCTCTCAAGCGTTTTCTTAACTAGCTGAGGACCGCCACGGGTAAACGTTGCATTGATCTTGCCGGTCTTGCCGTCGGGGGCCTCGACATAGGTATCTCGCGGAATCGAACATGCACGCATCGTCTTCTTATCGAGGTCCACCGACAGAAGCATGACGGTGTCGGCACGAGAGCCTTTCGAGGTCTGATAGTCGCGCTTGTCGTGGTTATAATCCTGGCCAAGCAGAAGAATGGTCAAGTGATCTTGATTGGGAAACTGACCGCGTGGGTTTCGTAAACCAGTTATGACATCGCCAAAGCTTGTCTTGCCATCCCGAAACTTATTGACTATCCTCGATGCAAAAAGAACAGCAACGATGCACGAAAGCCCAAAAAGCAGCAACAGTATTCGTCCCCAGTGCAACTTTCGTCTCATCTCTCCCATAGCTTACATTCAATGGGGTCTCCAAGTTCCTCATAAGCCACCAAGAAATTACGCCAAAATCGCCGATTGACTCGATGCTAGAATCTCCAGAATATGCAAGAATGGGTACGAATCATCATGAAAATTCCTTCCATTACCGCCCTGTTTTCGGCATTAATACTTAGCGCGAACACCTTTGCTGTCCCTCAGCAAAAAACCTCTCCAGTCAGACTTGACGGCATGATCCGCATGGCTAATCATGATCGACTTGCAGTCGGTGACACTGCGCCCATCCGCGTTCGACTGATGCATACAGGGGGCACCGGTGCCAAATCTCTCGCAAAAGTGATGGTCGTAGTGAAGCTTCCAAATGGCTCGACCGTAAATCAGGGAACCCAAGACATTCAAGTTCCTTTCAACGAATATGCTGAGGCAAATTTCGACTTCAATTTTCCGTCGGCCGGTAGATACACAGCAATTGCCACGGCAACCGGAGAAAACGGCAGTAAATGGAGCGGTAATTTCTCCTTCACAACGTTTGGCAAAGCCAACACGAATTCGAAGGGACCTGCGACATCGAGCCTAGAGGCTGGAACCTACGAGACCAAGATCGACATCCGTTTGCCAAGCGGAAAATTGGTCAACCACACAATTTCTCTCACTTTATCGAAAAGCCACGGATCCACCATGACAATGAAAGGTTGGATTGCTCCGAATAAGGGCAAAGGTTTTCATTTCCAACTGAGCGGAACTTGGGCGGGAATCAATAATCCTCTTTCTCCGATTGGCATTGGAACCGACGCAGCCGACCAGAATTGCACAGCAAAACTGTCTCTTGTCCAACGCTCAAATAATTCTCTTCAGGGAGACCTGTCAATTGCGATGAAGTCAACGCCAGTAATCATCAACCACGTAATTCTCGGAAAGAACTAAAGGCGCAAAAAAATCTTGGCACTCGCGACTGCGAGTGCCGAGTTCCTACTTAAAAGTCTTAATTCCAAGTGATCTTTTGGAACGCGAATGAAATGTCTTCCGTCTTTGGTAGCCCTGGTTGAGCTCGCTTTACCAAAATCCAGTCGATGGCAACTCCGCTTAAAGTTCCAATTTTAGTCTTTCCATCCGCTCCGGTGACCGCGATTTTGACTTCAACGATTCGGTCGTCGGTGTCAAAAGCTCGCATAAGCAAAGCACTCGCTTTGTCGCTATACTTGGAAATGGTGATGTCGGAGTGCATTCGCTCTCCTGAAGCTTGGCCACCACTGTTTCGTTCTCCGGACGACTGCCCGCTGTCTTGCGGATGGACAACTCCATAGTCGGTATGCAAAATTGCTCCGCCTTTGCGGCCCATGCTCCAACTGATAACTTCAATCCATTTTTCCTTCCCTTTTAGCTGGGATGATCCCATTATCTGACCCTGGCTGGCAGTACGGATGTAAATCTGAATTGATTCGGCCGCCATCGACATGGCTGACATTATGAGAAGTGTTCCGACGGTGAGAGTAGCTCGTATGTTCATTTTGTTTCCCTTTTTCCCTTACCCTAAACTGAAGTTAAGGCATGCACTAGTAGACACCAAGTCCATAAGTCATTGTTCCGTAGGTTCACCGAAAGTCCCAATGGGACAAATGCGAGGTAATTTTCTTGTTCGAAATCATAAGAGTAATTACTGCACCCTCTTCTATAGCTTTGCAGAAACCACTAAAACCCAATCGTGGTTACAGCCAATTGGTGGTGAGCATTCGTATTCACCTTTTTCGTTCGATTCAATAATTTTGGGGTTGGCGGTTTTGCCGGTTACAGGATCAAAGGTTTCCAGAGAATAAGAATTGCCGCGGACAAGACCTTTGACTATGACTGCGCGAGGTTGAACCATGTAGATGATCCTGACTCCGCCGACGATTCCTGCGGATTGGGGGGCAATCTCTGTATCCCATTCCCCCACTCTGCCCCAGGGCGCATCGCCAAAATGGGCGATTTCCATTGCGATCGGCCAAGCATCGTCGTTAAAACCGCTGGTCATCCATCCGTCCGGACCACTTTTCGATACCTTCCAGGTTTTGTCCGATCGCAAAACTTGGGTCGTTCCATCGTCAAAGGTCAGCTCCATGATCAATATCATTCCCGCAGGGTTCTTGTTGACCTTCGATGCAATGTTTTCGGCCCGAACCGCCAAAATGTTTTGGCCGGGAACCAACAAGTTTTCGAAGCCGTACGTCAGCAAGCCGGTCCGCCAGTCCGCAACGCTGGCAACTTTGACCCCGTTGACGAACGCAGTAAGTGAGTCGTCGGCACTGGCCAACAATCGAGCCCTCTTGACATGCTTATTGTTCGGCAGTTGGACTCCCAACCGAAAGTAACGAGATTCAACTGGAGCGTCGAGGTTTGGATGCCCTTCGGGATACCAAATCCAATGACTGCCAACAAATGTTGGATGATTTGACAAGGTCGACGCTGCCCATTCCGGATGGGGTTCAAACTTCGACCAGTTGAACCGTTCGAATAGCTTTTTCCCGTAACCCATTTGGGACGAGCCAGGCAAGTTCATTGCGTCCTGCGATGATATCTTGCCGTAAAAGGCTCCGTGCGGAGACTTACCGTGAGGATCACCCGGACGGTTGTTCTGCCAAATTCCGTTAGCTCCGTA
This sequence comes from Armatimonadota bacterium, assembly GCA_043785475.1. GTDB lineage: Bacteria > Armatimonadota > Fimbriimonadia > Fimbriimonadales > Fimbriimonadaceae > Fimbriimonas. Next base: position 1,760 of record JAYVXG010000304.1, on the reverse strand, counting down.
GGTGTGCCCGGCGGCCCCGTTGAGCATGCAAACCCAAAACATGGCGCGAGTCCAGCGAGTTGGTAGCGAATCGCTAAGCATTTCGTATGAGGCCTCACCATCAATAACCGGCATCTTCATAGGTGCCAAATACGACTCTCGCACCTGCGTTGCGGCTATTTGGGTTGCGCCAGCTTCGCCATGGGGAGTTTGGAGCATGTCGAAGTCGAGAAGCCCAGCGTCATCGATCGCCCGTCGGGCGGTGTAGAAGTTAACAGCCGTGGGATGGGCGGTTAACACACGGTGGAAAGGATCGGTCTTGCGAATTGTTCGCATGACATCGGTCCACTGGCGAACCTGATCGACCGGAAAGTTGGGAAAGGTCGGAGAAAGGTACCACGGCAAGTTCACTTCGCCGGCTGCGCACCACGTTACCGGATACGCTCCGTACCGGGCGATGAGATATCGCCAATGTTGCTGAAGCTTTTCCTTCCCCATGAACTCCATAAAGTAACCCCAGGCACCGACGATGCACGGCGATAACCCTTGATCGACCAAGTATCGAATTCGTTCATCGACGCGGTCGAAGTAAGCGGGATTGATTCGTCCGAAATTTTCTTCCCACGGGTGACCTGCCTCGTTAATTCCCCGAGGGTCGACCGGCATGCTGTCGGGATACAGTCCGGCGACCAACTGGACCACCGTAAATCCTTTTTTCGCTCGGTCTGCGGTTAAGGTCTTAAACTCTCCGGGCCATTGAAGTCGAGAAGCCAACCCCATCCACCAGGTATCGGCTAGCCAGAAAAATGGTTTGCCGTCCGCATAGGAAAGATGGCGCTTGTCACGCGCTATTCGGACAGGACCGTGAATAAAGAGCGGATTCTTCCCATGATAGGGCTCAATTTCCACCTCTCCTTGGACCCCATTCAAACCGCTATCGGTTACGTCGTTGCATACGGTTTTGAACCAGTGTCGCCCGGTGTTGAGCGAGGAGTAGCGAGCTTTCCAGGTTGTTCCCCCGTCCCAGAATGCAGGAACGAGGAAGTGTTCGCCTTTTGGATCCGTGATGTCAACGTCGAGAGTTAAGTCATTGAAGGGATCTTTGTGGGGCCGCCTTGAGTGGAAGGTGATTTCCGCGGGAACGTTGGCTTTTGTGTGGGCAGTTTGGGAGTAGGTGACAAATGGCAAAGCCAAAGTTAGGCATACGAGCGAAATTTTCCTGAGCATCGAACGAACCACACCTCAGCATAACTGAATTGTTGGCAACTGGTTACCTAGCTATCAGCGATCTCGTTTCAACAATTCTGATTTGTTCGTCTGAAGAACCCTTCGGGGGTCGCGTTGCTCCTTGAACTTAGGGCTACTGGGGCTTTTCCAGGGGTCACTTGTCGCTGAAACGACAAGTGACCGTCTGGCAACTTTTTCAGACCAGCTGGGTCAGGAAAGAGACACCACAAGGAACAAGACGTTGCGCAACTAATTCGGCAGTTCGTGAACTTCGCCAAAGTCAGGAATGATCGAGTCCCAGCCTAATATTTCCTTAATCTTCGCTTGCAACGCCAACTGAGCAGGAGGCTCTCCATGGACGATGAACGTCTTCTTCGGTGGAGTCTTAAAGAAGCTCAGCCAGTGCATGATTTCACCTTGGTCGGCATGCGCGGATAGCGAGTTAATCTTATCGATCTTCGCGCCTACCGGTACTTCTTGTCCAAATATTGTGACGATTGGTGCACCTTCGAGTAATTCTCGGCCCAAAGTCCCTTCGCCTTGATAACCTGAGA
>JAYVXG010000303.1:0-6109 GCA_043785475.1 Armatimonadota bacterium | reverse complement strand
TAATGACTTTGGCGGCCTCAAGAAGTCGATGCCAATTTTTTCGACGCTGTTCTTGATCGCGATGCTGACCAATTTAGGGTTACCGTTTACGGGCGGCTTCATAGGGGAGTTCTTGGCTCTGGTGGGCGCCTTCCTTGCTGGGCACAGTGGGGCAAATGGGCTGAACGAGGCTTTCGTTTATGTGGCCGCGTTTGGAGCGATTCTCTCCGCCGCCTACATGCTCTATCTGTATCAGCGGCTATTCTATGGTCGCAACAATGAGACCGAAGGATTCAAGGATCTCAACCTTCGTGAGACTCTTATTGGCGGGACATTTGCCGTGATCATTTTGGTACTCGGCATTTTGCCAACAACCCTCTTGCACTCGATGGAGCCAAAAATCGAAACTCTTAGCGGCTCGTTTGCTGCGCCAGTCGTTCGCGCGGAAAATTCTGAGGAGGTCAAACTTCCTTGACGAATAATTTCAATCTTCCTGAGTTTAATTGGACGGTCCTGCTACCCTTTCTCATAATTGCGATGACAGGTATGAGCGGACTCATCGCCTTGCTTTTTCAGTCGAAGTCCGGCTCAAAAACTCTTCATCGCTTGACATTGGTTGGTGTACTCATTGCAACGGTGGCTCAGTTCGGGCTCTTCGGCAACCAGTATACAAGCCTCAATGAAATGGTCACAAAGGTAAACCCTGGCATGATTGGGGAAGCGCTTATCCTCATCAGTTTGATGGTTGTGGTCTTGGTTTCGAAGCCGTATTTTGAACGTACAAAGATTGAATGTCCCGAGTTCTACCCGCTGATCTGTTGGTCAGCATTGGGCGGCATGATCATGTGCTCGTCCGAGAATCTGCTCGTCATTTTCGTCGGCCTCGAGTTACTTTCAATTTCTCTTTACGTCCTGGCTGGTACTAATCGGCGATCTAAGTTTTCGCAAGAAGCGGCGATCAAGTATTTCTTGCTTGGGGCATTTGCAACGGGTTTCCTTCTTTACGGTATTGCATTCCTGTATGGGGCCAGCGGAAGTCTTCATCTTCAGGGATTCTTGAGCATGGCTTCACAATCTAATGGAGCAAATCGTCCTCTTTTCATCCTGAGTTTCGCGCTGATCATGGTCGGAATTTGTTTCAAATGTGGAATTGTTCCGTTCCACCAATGGATACCAGATGTCTACTCGGGTGCTCCAACCAATGTAGTTGCATTCATGGCAACCGGAGCAAAGATCGGCCCGTTTATAGCGTTGTACAACCTTGTTCTTGCCGTTCCGATGCTGAATTCGGTTGCGATTCCGGTGTGCTTAGTCCTGAGTATTTTGTCGATGGTGGTTGGAAACATCATGGCTTTTAGTCAACATGATGTCAAGAAAATCATGGCTTACTCTTCGATCGTCAATGCTGGTTATATCCTCATCTATTTCGCCGGAATTCTGAAAGGGAATAGCACGTCCGAGTTCCCATTTGGATACTTCTTATTGGGATATGTCTTTGCGACTCTCGGAGTCTTTACGATTCTTGGCCTGATCGCCGGGGAAGACAAAGAGCCGATTACGATTCATTCGCTGAGGGGGCTTTCAAAACGAAACCCGACTCTTGCGGCCTTGCTCCTTGTTTTCGTCCTCTCTCAAGTCGGGATTGGGCCAGTGGCTGGATTCATAGGAAAATTGCTTTTTGTCACTCATCTCGTTGCCCTCCATCAGGTTTGGCTTGCGGTAATCCTCCTTGCGAACTCTGCCTTCGCTGCGTTCTATTACTTGAAGATAATTAAGGCGGCCTATTCAAGTGCTGAATCGGATGAGGCAACCCGGGTTTGTTATGAATCGGGTATCGAAATTAAATCGGCGTTGGCGGTGTGTGCCGTCGGCGTCATTGGAAGCGTGATTTTCTATTCCCCAATTTATTACTTCCTCACCCCGCGCTAAGGTCTCTTTCGGTGTTTGTTGGTACTCCGTTCTGAGTGCCTGGCGAGCCGGGGAGATGCCGATTGGCAAATTCATCGATTTCGCGGCTGAAACTGGGGCCGAAGGGATTGAGATTCTCGACGCATTCTTGTATGAACCAGGGATCGTTCGTGACCATGTGCCTTCGGGCGAGGTGATGCAGTCATTCGTCGATGAGGCACAGGCTGCACTGCGTCGTACCGGGCTTAACGTTCACGCTATAAGCGTCACCAATGATTTCAATCATGAAAATCATGGTCGTTTAAGAATTGAGCGCAACAAGATCGAATTGGGGGTGTCGCTCGCCAAGACGTTTTCTGCTCCAGTCGTTCGAGTTTTCTCGGGCAACCCCACATCAAGTGACGGCATCGAGTTGGTTCGGTACGGAACCATTGATGCGCTCAAGGACCTTGCGGACCCGTCGGTTAATCTTGCCCTTGAAAATCATGGAGCTGTTTTTGCGACTCCTTCGAGGCTGAATACAATTTTGGAGCCTCTGAGAGGAAGGAATATCGGTTTATGCTTTGACATTGGGAATTTCTTGTTGGCAGATGTTGATCCGATATGGGCAGCCAGCGAATTACCAATCCCGACTCTCATTCACGTGAAAGACTTTAAGCCAGCCGAAGAAGGCGGATATCGCTCGAATAGCGGAAAGCACTTTGTCGGATGTCGATTGGGTGAGGGCGTGGTGCCGATTCTCGAAACGCTCGCTGTTTTGTTGGCGAGAATTGGAGATAAGCCGATTAGCGTCGATCTCGAATTAGAATGCGGAGAGGACGGTGTTGAATCGACCCGGCACGGGGTTGCTTGGTTAAGGGATTTCTTTGCTCAAAGCTAGAGGGCATTAATTAGGGCAACGGTTAGTTCCGCCAAAGTTTCCATAGAATCTTGATGGATGACTTCGTATCCGTGGCTGTTTTCCATCGGTAGCCCCAGGGTGATCGGATGAGCGCAAAGGCCCTTAGCCGCAGCGCATGTGGCGTCGCTGCCTCCTCGCGATAGGGCTTGGAATTGGACATCAATACCTATCTTTGCGCTAACTTCGTCGATGATGTCACCGAGATGCGGCGGCATGGCGGCGTAGGCATCGTTGACCCAAACGGTCGGACGCTCATCAATAGTGATCGCCGCATCGGGAACTTGCGGGCCGAGTTCGAGGGCAATGCAGATATCGGGTTGTTCGGTAGTGAGGAAATAGAGAGCACCTTCTCCGCCGACTTCTTCGCTCGTTGTTGCCACGAAGGTCACGTCGAGTTCTCTGCCTTTGAGGGCTTCGAGCGCGAGTAGCCAACTGACGAGATCAGCCCGGTCGTCGAGGAAATACCCGGAGACGAAATTGCCGAATTTGGTTAGTTGCCGACGACTTGGTGAGACGACGACCCTGGTGCCAAGACGAACGCCACGCTTTTTAAGCTCGTCTTTGGTCTGTCCGGTCATAACCGTTGTCATTTCCCAGGTCAGCACTTCGCTTTTTGCCCGTTTCGCCGCGCTGAGGTTGCTCTCAGTGTGGATGGAGCCAACGCTGAGGATTCCTTCAAACGATCCACTGGCGGCGAGAATCGAAACCGGACCTTCTCCCAGCTTCCAAGGGAAGATTCCACCAAGCGGAGCCACTTTAAGCGATCCATCCGGATTGATTTGCCGAACGAACAGGGCAATCTCGTCCATGTGGGCTGTCACCACGACCTTTGATCGTGCGGTCCCACCGAGGCGAACAATGAGGTTTCCCTTCGCGTCGGTCGAGTGCGAATATCCGAGCTTGTCCAAGTGCCTAATCAAGACCTCTCGAACCAGAGCTTCCTGCCCGGGAGGCCCGGGGGCAGCAACCAGTTCTTGCAGGAGTTCGAGGGCGTTCATGGTGGGAGTTTATCCTAACTCATTCGTAGCACAATAACGGAATAGTAGGTTTGTGTTTAGCCCCCTGCTTGAAAAGGTCCAACTGCCGGACCCGTTGGTCGAGATCGGCAAGAAGTACTCCGTGCAAATTGAAGTCGTTCACGATACGTATTCGTGGACCGGGCGAGGATATGCCGCCAAAGCAGGCGTGCCGCCAATTGCGGATCTGGATAAGGAAACCAAGCTGTTCGCCAGTCATTGGAACCGTTATCCGGTCAGTGTTATCAACGGTACTAAGTTGAAGCGAAATGTCTTCGGAGCGAGTACAACTCTGGACGGCCAGATTCGCGCTTCGGTACCTGCGTTCGAAGCCAAGACGATGTTTTCGACACCGGCTTGGGCTGCCCCCTCTCGCTGAAGTCGTGCCACATCGCGGGACGAGCAGTTGATACAGTTCTTACGTGGGAAGGAGATTTAAGCGCGCGAGCCAAAGACGGCTTGTTACGGGACATTCGGGGTTCTCCCCGAAACGCCACCAACTCCGATCTCCTTGCAGTTGGAGCGAGCTATGGGGATATCCACTTCCTTAATTGATGAAGCCGAGACACGCACCGACCCGTCCTAACTCATAGATAAGAGCCATGAATATCCTTTCTCTCGCCATTTTGCTGATGCCTTCGCGAATTCCAACCGCGCCGGCGCCCGAGCATCTGTCACCGTACGGAGTCGAAAAACCCTTCGTGATTGTTGCGACAACCTTGCCAGGCGGAGTGGCCGCGCCCGATGGTGGGTCGGTTCTCAGTGAAGCAAAGGATAAAGCACCGGCGGGGTTCCAGTTCTTGAAGGCAGTCGACGAAGAACCCAAAGCTGGTTTGGTGGGACTATTCGTTCCTGCCGACGCGGCATTCCAGGTTGTCGGACGTGCCATGCGCAACTCCGGAGCGGGAACAATTACGATGCGGTTAGCAAAATCGTCTACTCGACCAACGCGCTCTCTCGAACTCGGTGTGGCTACCCGGGCCGATTACAACGAATGGCGCCGCGCTGCCATGCAGCGAACCGCGAGTCCTGAATGGCCGCCAAAGAACCCGGGAGCCGCGACCTTACCGAAAGGAACCCTGGTGATCGTCGGCGGTGGCGGGATGACCCACGATATTGCGAAAGCGTTTATTGACGGTGGGGGCGGAGACAGCGGCCGCTTTGTGATGCTTCCCATCTCGATGCCCGACCCGATTAATGTTGCTTCCGAAGAGGCCATGATGCACCGGATGGGAGCAAAGAATGTCGATGTCATTCCGTTTCGAAAGCAATCGGAACTCGAGAACCCGAAGGTTCTCAAAATCCTGAAGAATGCGACTGGAGTGTGGTTTGCGGGCGGTCGGCAGTGGAACTTTGTGGATGCCTACGAAGGGACAAAGCTCCCGGCCCTTTTTCGAGACGTCTTGTTGCGTGGCGGGGTGATCGGTGGCTCGTCGGCGGGGGCAACAATTATTGGCGACTATATGTCGCGGGGGGCTCCTGCTGGTCCTGGCCTTATGATATGCGAGGGGTATGAACAGGCGCTTGGTTTCTTGCCGGGCGTCGTGATCGACCAGCATTTTTCTGCCCGCAATCGGTTCAACGACATGACCGCCCTGATGCAAAAGTATCCACAGTTCCTCGGAATCGGCCTCGATGAAGCGACGGCAATTATCGTGAAGGGAAGCACGGCAGAAATCATGGGACGAGGCAAAGTTCACTTCTACGACACACGGAAAGTTCGAATCCCTGAGGGTCCAGACTACGATGCGTTCGCCGCCGGAGCAAAATATGACCTCCTGAATCGGAAGCTGATTCATGACAAGTAATTGGAGTCGATCATCTGCGAGGCGATCTTGGCGCGTCATTCTGCTCATCCTTGCCTAAAAAGTTTGCTTGCCTGTTCGGGTTCAGGAGAGTAGAATTGGAACAGAACTCTTTCCAATTGCTGGATCAAAGGGTGAGAAACGACTATGAATATTATGAAAATGATGGAATCTCCAAGAACTCGTCTAATACTTGGAGCTTTCTTAGCGGGCAATTTGTCAATTGCCGCAATGGCTTGGTCAAAATCAAGCACGAATAGGCTTCGGGCACAGGAAAAGCAGGTTCGAAAATCGACTGAGCCTCCGATCGCTGGCCACGGAAAGTTAGGACAAGACATATTTATTGCGATTGATCATCGAGATCTCGCGGCAGTACAAGAGTTGATCAAGAAAGGCGGTGATCCGAATTCCCGAAACGGATTGGAGTTTACGCCTCTGTATATTGCCGCGGCCTCCTACCAAATGGATATCATGGGAGAATTGCTCAAAGCCGGAGCAGA
>JAYVXG010000302.1:0-6115 GCA_043785475.1 Armatimonadota bacterium | reverse complement strand
AATGACCGTACGCAAACTGGATTCCGAATGGTAGATTGAGCTTGTCCGACCATAGTTGTTGACCATCAGCTACTCCGTCCTTATCGGCGTCCCACAACACGGTTACCTGGTGGGGAAGGTGCGGATCCTGGACCTCAATGCGAGTCTGAACGACGAAGACGTCATCGTTCGAAGCGACCGCAATCATCCGAACCGCCTTTAACCCCTCGGCAAAGAGGTTCACACGATATCCAGCTGGTACTTTCAGAAAAGGCGCGGAAAATGCCACCAGTTTTGGCACCAAAATAACGCTCTTCGAAGGACTGGGCAAAATCTCTCGCAGTACTAAATAGAACAGCGGGATGATCATGACTACCGAACCTAAAAAATACTAAGACCAGCTTTGTTCCAGTCGTCAAGGAACCGCGTCAAACCGGAATCGGTCATCGGGTGCTTGAACATCATCTTCATGATTGAATACGGCATGGTTGCAACGTGCGCCCCGCACCTTATTGATTCAAGAATATGCAGCGGATGGCGAATCGAAGCAACCAGAACTTCTGAATCAAACCCGTAGGTGTCGATCATCTCGACGGTATCGCGTACGGCATCCATTCCCTCGGCGCCAAGGTCATCGACTCGGCCAACAAAGTTTGAAATATACGTTGCACCTGCTTTCGCGGCTAACATCGCCTGGCTAACCGAAAAAACCAACGTTACATTGGTTCGGATTCCCTTATCCGCAAGGGTCGTAACCAGTTTGATACCTGGCTCGATGAGGGGAACCTTGACCACGATCTGGTCATGCCAGCTCGAAATCTCAAGGGCTTCCTTAAGCATCGTTTCGTAATCGGTCGCCACGACTTCAGCAGAAATCGCTCCACCCGGAACCAGCTCACAGATTTTGAGAACGGTCTCTTTGAACCCTTTTCCGGTCTTTGCGATCAGGGTCGGGTTGGTGGTAACTCCGTCCAAAATTCCCCAATCGGCCGCCTGGCGGACTTCTTCAATATCACCGGTATCAACAAAGAGTTTCACTGAGATAAGTGTATCTCAGTGCAAGTGCCAGTGCGAGGACAAGTAAGAGCGAAGTCGACAAATTCAGAGCAAGTAGGGCCAACTTGCAAACTCGACGGTATAGTTGGCAGTAATCTTCTGTTCTCGCACCCGCACTTTTCGAACTCCAAACTCCAAACTAACTATGCTTTTTGATACTATCGTCGCCCCGATCACCGCCGCTGGCGGGGCGGTTGGTATCGTCCGAATTTCGGGACCGGATGCGTGGTCGTTGGCGGCTCTGGCGTTCTATCGTTTTCCTGAGTCGCCTAAAGGGTATCGAGCTTATCGTGGTTCATTCGCTAACGGCGACGACGGATTAATACTCCTGTTCGAAGAAGGGAAGAGCTTTACCGGCGAGCAGTCGGCCGAGTTCCAGATGCATGGCTCATCGGTTTCCTTGACGACTTTAGTCGAGCACCTCATCTCCCTGGGAGCGCGGATGGCACGTCCGGGCGAGTTTACCGAGCGAGCGTTTCTCAATGGAGGGATGGATCTGGCCCAGGCGGAGGCGGTGAACGACACGGTTCGGGCTGCGACACGCAAACAGCTCGCAAGCGCAAACGCCTCACGGTTGGGCGCTTTGACCGCGGAAATTGGCGAGATAGAAGGACTGATCATCTCCCAACTTGCTGGAATCGAAGCCAGTGTCGACTTCAGCGAGGAGATTGGAGATATCGATCCTGCCATTGCTATCCAGGCCCTTGGATTGTGTCGGCAAAAGCTAGAAAGTCTGCTAACCAGAGGGAAGCGCGGGCGGTTTGTGAGGGAGGGAGTCCGAATCGCTATCATCGGCCCTCCCAACGCAGGGAAATCCTCCCTCCTCAACGCGCTGCTGGGCATGCAGCGCGCAATCGTGACGCCCATCGCTGGAACAACCCGTGACTACGTCGAAGAATCCTGCGAAATCGGCGGACTCAACTGCATACTCATCGATACCGCCGGGCTGAGAGAATCGGAAGATACCATCGAGAGTTTGGGGATCCAGCGAAGCCGGGCCCAAGCCGCCGATGCCGACCTCATTTGGTATGTCGTTGATGCGACGGTGGGGCTAGCCGACAGTGACCATGCCGAAATCGATCAGTTCGAAGCACCGGTCTGGTTGATTCGCAATAAGATCGACTTAGTTTCGGGAGAAACCGGAGACGTAAGCAGACTTGAGTTTCCGCTGTCGGCGGTCACAGGGCAGGGAATCGAAAGATTATCAACAGCGGTTGCAAGATTGGCGGTCGATACTTCTGGAGCGATTCCTAACCGACGCCATACCCAGCATCTCCAGGCAGCGTCCGATTCGCTGAGTTGTGCAATCGATGGTTTCGAAATGGCGCACCCAAGCGACCTCGTCGTGACGCACATGCGAGTCGCCCTGTTCGAACTCGGTCTTATTTCCGGTTCTACTGCGTCTCAAGATTTGTTGGATCGAATATTCAGCGAATTCTGCATTGGCAAGTAGTGCCAGATTTATAAACAACAGTGCGTTCAATTCAGAGTCTGAAACCGAGATGAGCATCGAGGCGTAACAATACATGACACCCACAAGACTCACATGAGATTTGACAAACTAACCCTTAAAGCCCAAGACGCATTCCAATCGGCCCAAACCGTAGCCGAGAAAATGCAACATCAAACGATCGATGCCGAGCATCTCATGCTCGCCCTGCTGTGGCAAGATGGTGGGTTGACCAAGCCACTGCTTCAGAAGCTCAGTATCGATGTGCCCAGCTTCATCCAGGAAGTCGACGACAACGTTGGGAAACAGGCCAAGGTCTCCGGCGCGGCGGCCTACGGCGGATCGATTTCGCCCAGGCTTCAAACCATTTTTCAAAACGCATTTACCGAAGCCGAGGCCATTAAAGACGACTACGTAAGTACCGAGCATTTCCTTATTGCCCTGGCTGAGGAGCCCGGTTGGCTGGGAAAAACCCTTCGAGGCAAAGGAGCTACAAAAGCCGATCTACTCGCGGCTATCAACGACGTTCGAGGTGGAAAACGCGTTACTGATCCTGGTGCCGAAGACACCTACCAAGCCCTCGAAAAGTACGGAATTGATCTCACCGCAAAAGCAAGATCCGGAAAATTAGACCCCGTGATCGGTCGCGACGAAGAAATCCGCCGAGTCATTCATGTGCTCAGTCGACGAACCAAAAACAATCCTGTCCTCATCGGCGAACCTGGAGTTGGAAAAACTGCCGTCGTTGAAGGCTTGGCCCAACGGATTATAGCCGGTGACGTCCCAACATCTTTGCAGGATAAGTCGGTCATTAGCCTAGACCTCGGCGCAATGGTCGCCGGATCGAAGTTCCGAGGCGAGTTTGAAGAACGACTCAAAGCTCTCCTCGATGACATCAAGAAATCCGATGGGCGCATCATCCTCTTCATCGATGAAATGCACACCCTGATTGGTGCCGGAAAGGCTGAGGGAAGCATGGACGCCGCGCAAATGCTTAAGCCAATGCTCGCCAGAGGCGAACTTAGATGCGTCGGTGCAACAACCCTCAATGAGTACCGACAGTACATCGAAAAGGACAAAGCTCTTGAACGGCGATTCCAAATGGTTTTAGTTGACGAACCATCAGTGGAGGAAACGATTTCCATCCTCCGCGGTCTGAAAGAAAAATACGAAGTTCATCACGGTGTTCGAATCACGGACTCGGCTCTCGTGGCCGCCGCAACCCTTTCAAATCGATACATCACGGCCAGATTTCTGCCCGATAAAGCCATTGACCTCATTGACGAAGCCGCTTCCAAACTGAAGATTGAAATTGATTCGGTGCCCGCCGAGATCGACGAAGTCGAGCGGCAAATAACTCAGAGTCAAATCGACCGCGAAGCCCTCAAAAAAGAAACCGACTCAGCCTCAATGGAGCGTTTGGCCACCACCGAAAAGCGGATTGCCGAGCTAAGCGAAAGCGCTACCGGACTCCGGGCGATTTGGGAAAAAGAGAAAAGTCAAATCGAAGCGGTCCGAGAGGCAAAATCGGAGCTTGAAAAGCTGAGACACGAACTTGAAACCGCCACGAAGAACGATGACTACGCCCGAGCAGGCGAAATCCAGCATGGGCTCCTTCCCAAAGTCCAGCAACGGATTACCGAGGCATCCGAAGCCCTGGCCCAAGTACAGGAGGGCGGAAAGATGCTTAAAGAAGAAGTGGATAGCGAAGACATCGCCGAGATTGTAGGCAAATGGACAGGCGTTCCCGTCAGCCGACTGCTCCAAGGCGAGATGGCCAAACTCTTAACCCTTGAAGAGCAACTGGAGAAACGAGTTGTTGGTCAGCGCGAGGCACTGATTGCGGTTTCGGATGCGGTTCGCCGCAGTCGAAGCGGACTCTCAGACCCCAGTCGCCCGATTGGCTCCTTTATGTTTCTTGGCCCTACGGGAGTCGGTAAAACCGAAACCGCTAAAGCCCTCGCCGAGCTTCTGTTTAACGACGAAAAAGCACTGCTTCGGATCGATATGAGTGAATACGGGGAGAAACATTCCGTCTCGCGTCTGATTGGTGCCCCTCCCGGATACGTCGGTTACGATGAGGGCGGGCAGCTCACAGAAGCCGTGCGACGAAGACCTTATTCTGTCATTCTGCTCGACGAAGTCGAAAAAGCTCACCCTGAGGTCTTCAATGTTCTCCTCCAAGTTCTCGACGATGGCCGACTTACCGACGGTCAAGGAAGAACCGTGGATTTCAAGAATACAGTCATCATCATGACGAGCAACCTGGGTTCGCACTATTACGGCGATCCCCTCAGCGATACTGATTTTGATGAGACGAAGCAGAAAGTTCTGGAAGAGGTCAAACAATACTTCCGACCCGAGTTCATCAACCGACTCGATGAAATCATTGTCTTCCGTGCGCTTGGGATCAATCAGATAAAAGGAATCGTCGGAATCCAACTCGAAGACCTCCGAATGCGGCTCGCAGATAAGCGAATCGAAATGGAAATCACCGATGAAGCGATGAGTAACCTTGCGAGTAAGGGATTTGACCCGGTCTACGGAGCTCGACCGCTAAAGCGAGCAATTCAAAACGAATTGATTAACCCTCTGTCCCAACTCGTTCTCAAAGGAGAATTGCGTGAAAATCAGAAGGTCGATGTTGCCTGGGCGGACGGTCGATTTACTTTTCTTGCAAAAGACAAAGTTGCGTAACAACGGCATCACTGATATCGAATTTGTGAGCTTGTCCGTCCGCCATGACCTCCAGGCGAAGGTGGATCAGAACCATAATCCTCATCTGTGTTAACTCTGATCTTCCAATTTATAAACTCCTGCCGTCTTCCTTTTGCGTATAAGTGCCTCCGATAAGTCTTGCTTAGCGAATGCTAACGTCCAACGCCCAACAAGTGTAGAATTGTTTTATGAACAAATTCTTGGGTCTTCTGAGTGTGTTGGCTTTCTTTGTCGTTGGCTGTAGCGGTGGAACACCGGCAGCCACTAACGAGCCAACGACGACGAATTCAGGTCCAGCATCGGACTTTAAAGTCGCTCTCATTACCCCCGGTCCGGTCAACGATTCCGGTTGGTGCGCCCTCGCCTATGATGGCCTACAAGGCATCAAGTCCGACATGGGGGCTGAGGTCGCAAACTCTGTCGCGACCGGAGACAAGATTAAGGAGGACATGCGGTCGTATGCGCAGAAGGGATTTAAAGTCGTCTTTGGCCACGGCTACGAGTACAACGCCCCTGGAGTGGAGGTCGCAAAAGACTTTCCAAATACCGTTTTTGTGTCGTCCTCTGGTGACAAGACCGCAAAAAACGCCGGAGCAATCCGATTCTATCTTGAACAATCGTTCTACCTCGCTGGCGTTCTCGCCGCAAAGGTTTCAAAAACGGGCGTGGTCGGAATGGTTGGTGGCCCTGATGTCCCATCGATTCGGTCAACATTTAAGGCGTTTCGAGCCGGAGCAGTAACGACAAATCCAAAGATCAAAGTTCTCGAGATTTTTACTCAGTCGAACGTCGATGGAGCAAAAGCGAAACTGGTGGCCGACCAAATGATTCAACAGAAAGCCGATGTATTAATCCATCAAGCGAACGCCGCCGCCCAAAGTGTTTTTGTCGCATGCAAGGAAGCCAAGATTT
>JAYVXG010000301.1:0-6119 GCA_043785475.1 Armatimonadota bacterium | reverse complement strand
TCGAATCCACTCCATGAAGGGTTTGCCGAACAATATTTTTTCCGAGTGGTAAAGCTCCTTGGTGAAAACCCCGTAGCGGCTCAAAATCTAGCCGAAGGGTGGGACGTGGTTAATAAGTACGGTGACCAACCTTCCTACGCTTGGCGCACCAAAGGTGCACTTGAAAGGATGCGAGGGAATTGGGATGCCAGTGCTCGAGCATTTATTCAGTCAGGAATATTGGCTCAGGGGGCCGTTGATCAGGTTAGCTTTCAGACTGGAGCGATTGACAGTTTGGCTCGGGGGGGAAAGACAAGTCGGGCAGTGAAATTAGGGAGAACTATCGCTCTGACACTTGAAGCCCTTGGAGAAAAAGGGCTTGCTGGTCGAGCTTGGTTGAACACCGGAAACGCCTATAACGTTGCCGACAAGCATCGAGACGCACAAGTTTGTTTTCGTCGAGCTGCGTCTTGTCTTGATGGAACTCCCTTTAGACTCGAAGCTGCATCGGCATTGCTAGGCGCTTCCACTTCCGCTCTTTATATCGACTTGCCCAGTACGTCAATGGCGCTTACGATCTTAGCGAGAGACGAAATGAATGCGATTGGGGCCACTGCTTACGGGGACCACGCACAGGTCAACATTGGGCAATGCTACTTAATGATGGGGCAAGCGGATGAATCAGTGAGAATATTTTCTGGACTGCGATCAAAAGTCGGTAACGAAACGCTTGAATATGCCCGACTCGGACAATTCCTCGGGGATGCTTGGCTCACGCTTCAAATTTATGACGCGGCAGGTGATGCTTTTCTATCTGCACTTGAATCAAAGGGAATTCGGAAATCTCCGCTCAACAAGGCGAATTGTTTAGTGGGCCTCGGGGATGTTCGCTTGCACCAGGGTAAAGCGGAGGAGGCCAAGGCACTCTATTCGAGGGCTGGTCGATTATACAGAAAGTATGGGAATTTCGCGCTAAACAATCTAGCCGAAATTGGAATGGCGCGATCAAACTTGGCACTAAGGCGGAAACCTGCAGCGATCAAAAATTTTCGTCGAACCATTCAAGATTTAAGATCTCGGCGAATGTTTCATTTTCTTGTGGGCGCGATGCTCGACCTTGCAAACATTACCGAAAATAATGAACCGCTCCTCAAAGAGGCTCAATCAACAATTCGAAAATTTGGATTCACGAACGAAGCTTGGAGAATCCATGCAATTAGGGCAAATGCGCGTTCTACGGCTTCTGAGTCCATTAAAGATTATCGCAAGATGGTCAATGCCATTCTTACGTATCGAGCCCGATTATCCTCCATAACTGCCCGAACTAGTTTGATCGAACCGTGCCTCGTTAGCATTCGAAAATACTTAGATATCTTGATCGACAAAAGCTCTCCGGCTTCGATTCAAGAAGCGACTAAGGTCATTTCGAACCTTCGGTCCGTTACTTTGCTCGACGAATTCTTGCTGGCCAATTCTCATGCTTTATCGGAATCGGCTCAGACCATTTTGAACCGAATTCGGCAAGAAGTTACCTCTGAAGGCGGGGACCAACTTCCTAGCGGTCCGCTTCGTCTACTCGGTAAAGGTGTATGGAACAAGCCAACTTTGGTGCGCGAATACTTAGAACAAGTCGGAATGGACCGCTTGAACCCCGATCTCGGGAGAATCGGAGAGCCATCTCACTGTACAGTCAATACTTTCGTCTTTCTGTCGAACCGGTCGGTCTGGATTACAGGAACGAAGAGTTCAAAGACATCCTTATCCAAAGATGAGCTCGTGAAGCGGCTCCGATGGATTTACTTTGAGTTGATGGCCCCACTATCTGGTTTCGCATCGGATGACTTGAGGCTAAAGCGGGAATTGGACCGTTTGCGATCAGACCTCGGGGTTGACTTTCTCGATACAAGTGACGGATTACTCCATGTCTCCCTTGAAGACGTTGCGTACCAAATCCCTTGGTCCCTATTATCACCCCATGAATCTGTTCTTCACTTGAGACCTTCTCCAAGCATTTCTCCGAGTAGCGTCCTCCTAGGTTCTAACCCCAAAATTGGAATCTGGTATTTCTCTCGTAAAGACTTGCCTCATATAGATAGCGAAGTAGCACAACTCCGAAAAATGTTCCCACAAGCACAAGTCTATTCGACCGTTAAGGAGATTTTGAAATCTGCTGACCAGGAGTCATTCGATCTCATTCACGTGGCGGCTCATGGACGATATGATCACGAAAACCCGATGTTTTCGAGCATTCAATTGGCTGATGGGCATTTATTAGCTTGCGACATTGCTCGCTCATCGTTTCGAACTCGCATCGCCACTTTAGCCTCGTGCGACTCGGCATCGATTGGACAGCCAACCGGCTGGGAGCCTCAAGGTCTTGCCCGGGCCTTCCTTGCTCGGCGGAGCGAAGTCGTCATAGCGTCACTCTGGCCATTAAATGACCAAGCCGCGGCATACGTTTTTGCTACTTTCTATCGTAAACTAAAGGAGGGCCGTTCCGTTAGCTCTTCGCTTAGCGAAGCGAGAAAGGACCTACAGACTCAGTTTTCCCACCCTGCGTACTGGGGCTCGCTGGTCATGTTCGGTGGCTATTCTTCGTTGGGTTCTTACGCCAACAAATCGACTATGCTCTAAAGAGACACAATCTTATGCGTCATCTTTGGTTTCAGCTTGCGGCCGCGGGCGTCATTTTGGCGTTGCTTGCCGACGTATTTAAGGATTATCCGCTGCCTCTCAAAGTACTTATTGTTTTGTCGGCTCTATGCTTTGTTCTCGCTGCAGGAATGTGGTTCAGAAAGTGGAGAACGGAGCAGTCCGACCCATATAGTCTCAACAAACTAAATGAGATCATTAAAGATAAATCCTTTGAGGAGTTCGATGTCCCAGATGTCGATCCCGAGGGCGACAAATATTGTCTGCGTTGCCACCATGTTTACGGGGCGCAATTTGGCGTTTGCCCAAGATGTGGCCAATAACCCATTGTTGGCAATATTTGAACTCAATATCTTTGCATTCTAACAGCAAAAATTAGGCTTTTCTGTCAGGCCTAATATCGTTGGTCAGAAGGAATGAATCCAACTAGAGGTATTCATTTCAACCTGTTTGGGCGTACCCAAGCAGGATTGATAGCCCCCCGCTATGAAGAATCAAATCCGCACCCTAGCTACAATATTTTGTTTGTTCTTTTTCTATGCATATTCGCGAGCCAACGGTCTTATTGTTTGCCTTGCGGATCAAACAGTTATCGACTCGATTCTTGCTGACTATCCCGTGATCCAAGAAATCGATCGTGCCGGGCACTCACCGTTTTTCCGAATTGAAGTGGATGGAGACTGGGCCGAGTTCCTTGAGTCTTCCCTTTTGGCGGACGACAGAGTCGTGTGGGTCGAAAGTGAAAGCCCATCGGGATTTCGACAGGTAAAGAGCAGTCATGGCAGTTCTGTAGCGGCAATTTTTGATCGCTCTGCATCATTTGTCCAGAACTCTGACTTGCAAGGGCAGATCAATTCTTTCCGCTTTTTTCCTTCCCATTCACCAATCAGAGTTGGAATCGTAGACACCGGCGTCTCGCCTCTTCAGCAGTCCCTTTGTCAGAGGGTTGTTGCAGGAGAAAGCTTTGTTGAAGACTCGCCGACAATTGATGATCTACCCACCAACCGTGATACAAATGGGAACGGAGTCTTTGACGAAGGCACGGGCCACGGAACAATGGTTGCAGGAATCGTCCTCCAAACTGCCCCAAATTGCGATCTGGTTATCGCAAAGTCGGCTGATAGCGATGGAATTGCTAGCTCATGGTCCGTCATAAAGGGAGTCGTATTTTGTGTCGAGAATCGAGTCAAAATCATCAATCTCAGCCTCGGTTCTGGCCGACCACTCACCGGATTTTTCCAGTTTCTCGACTGGGTTGAAGAAAAAGGAGTCCTGATAATTTCTCCGGTTGGTAATGAGAACCGAAACGGAAGCATGTTCCCGGCTGGGTACCCAAAAGTTGTTTGTGTTACCGGGCTTCTGCCTGACAATACGAAGGCGCCTTTTAGCAACTGGGATTCAGGCGCGAGGGTTGCTGCCCCTGCCACGGGCATATTTGGCGAGTGGTACGACGGCAGCATGGCAAAATGGTCTGGCACGTCCCTTGCTGCGCCGCTCGTTACGGGCAGCCTGGCGTTCGCATTAGCAAACAATCCGAAAAAAGCTCCCAAATTTCTTCGGCACGCGCTAGAAGCTTCTGGGATGGATATTGACGACCTCAACCCCTCGTATCGAGGTCAACTTGGTAGATTGTTGGATTTTAGGTGCTTGGTTGAGATGCTTCGAGATTGAGGAAATAGCCCTGCGGCCTAACCTGAATTGAGTTCTGAACGCTCTTTTTTGTCTATCGATGCGGGCTCATTGCAATTCACCGATATAATTCAGGGAGGCACATAGAAACTGGTGTTTGTCCCGCTTCGATCAATTTCCTCCCTCGTAATCTCTGGGCTCATTTTGAGTCTTGCCTTCGTGTTGCCAGCCAATGCTCAGAAGACTGCAAAACCGTCACCCGACGGAGCGAAGATCTATCAGCAGCGATGTGCTTCCTGTCATGGCGACAAGGCTCAAGGCGGGGCGGGTTACCAAAAACCGCTTGTTGGTTCGCGAACTATCGCTGAACTGACAAGCTTCATTAGGCAAAGTATGCCCCCGGGACCGAAGAAGTGTCCGGCAGGCGAAGCCGAGCCAGTCGCAACCTACCTCTACAACAACTTCTACTCGGTCCTCGCTCAAGAACGAAACCGGCCGGCGCGCGTCACGCTTGCTCGTCTTACGGTGAAGCAGTTCCGGAACGCAGTTGCCGATCTGGTGGGAGAATATCACCCATCTGTTCCTAGCGACGCTCAAAACGGACTCCGAGCCGAGTACTTCCGAAGTCGCTACTATGAATTTAAGGAAAAAGTTATCGAGCGTATCGATCCGTTTGTCAATTTTGACTTTGGCGACAAGGGTCCGACCGCCGGAAAATATGACCCCCACGTCTTCGCAATTCTATGGCAGGGCAGTCTGCTTGCCCCTGACACTGGTGAATATGAGTTCGTCGTCAAGTCGGAGAACGCCGCCCGTTTCTATCTTAATAATGAACAAGTGCCGTTCGTGGACGGTTCAATCAAGTCGGGCAATCAAAATGAATTCCGCGGGACTATTTTCTTGTTGGGAGGCCGTGCCTATCCGGTCCGACTGGAATACTACAAAGCCAATCAAGGGGTTGACGACACCGAGAAGCAAAAGAACAGACCCGCCGGGCGTGCGTCGGTCGGGCTCCTTTGGCGAAGGCCGAAATTAGCCTTGGAGATGGTGCCAACTCGTTTCCTCTTCAGCAAATCAATCCCTCGAACTTTCGTTAGCCAAACTCACTTTCCGCCGGATGACCGAAGTATTGGTTACGAACGTGGAAATTCGGTTTCCAAAGAGTGGGATGACGCGACTACCTCAGCCGCAATTGAAACCGCAAACTACATTACCGATCACCTGACGGCCATAACTGGGGTGCAGGAAAAGGATGCGACTCGGGCCGAGAAGTTGATGGGTTACTGCCGCCAGTTCGTGCAACGAGCATTCCGCAGTCCTCTCTCTGATGAAACAGATCAGACCTACATCAAGCGGCAATTCGAAAAATCTCCTAACCTCGAATCGGCGATTAAGCGGGTTGTTATTTTGACTTTGATGTCACCTCGGTTTCTGTATCGAGAGATTGGCACAAACAAGAAGGACGCGTTTTTTGTTGCATCCCAATTGTCGTTTAGCTTGTGGGACTCGGTTCCCGACCCAGACCTTATGCAAGCGGCAAAATCGGGAGGTCTTGAGACCAAGGAACAAATCGTTGCTCAAGCCGAACGAATGGCGGCAAACCCGCGAGCTTGGAACAAGTTGCAAGCCTTCTTGATGGCCTGGCTCAAGGTGGATGAAGTCCCCGATATCGTCAAAGGGCCAAAATCGTTTCCTGATTTTGACACCACCACCGCTTGCGATTTGCGTATATCGCTTGAGCTCTTTTTGGAACAGACGGCGGGAAGTGCGACCTCGGATTATCGCGAGATGATGCTGAGCCCGACGGTTTTCTTGAATGGGCGACTGGCAAAGACGTACGGCGTTTCCCTTCCTCCCAA
>JAYVXG010000300.1:0-6121 GCA_043785475.1 Armatimonadota bacterium | reverse complement strand
CCCGATACGTCCATACCCAGCCGTCGCGCAATCGACGAGCGAACCTGAGATTTATCCAGCAGCTCTCCCTCGATCTCACTCGATTTTTGCACATCTTCGACCAGCACTGAAAGCATCGTGTCTTGCCTGACCTCCAACCCAAGCCGCTCCATCGCATTCAGCAATTCACGCTGACGATCATGGATTCCCGCCAACTGGTTCGCGCACGCCGAGGCATCCCAGCGGAAAGTGGGCCAGTCAGTTCTTTCATAAAGATAAGTCGAGCGATGCGGTGAATACGACACTCTGCAGTGATTATTCCACATTATTCACCGCATAATGCGGTGAATAAACAACGTTGCGGCGAATAGCCGCCCCTATTCACCGCAAATACTCTCAATTTTCACACCTTTCCAAAAAAAGGCAAAAACAAAATGGCATACGACACAACCCCCTATCGCAACATCGACGTCCAAAACGGAACCGCAACCCTCGTGCGCAGTTCGCCCGGAATGATTGATAACTATTTCATCTCCAACGCCGCCGCCGCGACCCGCTACATCAAAATCTACAACAAAACCGGAGCAGTCGCCGCAACCGACACCCCCGCCCTCACCCTCGCTCTCCCCGCCGGAGCATCGGCCAACGCGGCAAACCTCGGCTGGCGATTCAATGCCGCCATCAGCATCCGCGCCACCGTCAATCGAATCGATACCGACGACACCGCCCCCACCGCCGGCGACGTCATCGTAAACCTCGGGGTCGCATAAATTGGCCGTCGCATTCTCCCGATCCCGGTCAAAAAAGCGAGCCCCCCTTCGACCTTCTGCCTGCCCTGCTTCCTCGTTTCCTCATTTTCCCGGCCCTTCGCTCTTCGCCCTCCTTCTTCTGGGCCGAAGGCTCCTTCGCAATTGAGCCTGGGTTGAAATCGCCCCTGGCGATGAGGCCCAGGAAATCGCAAGATCATCCCGTGGCCTGAAAGGTCACCAGGATTCATAACCCCACAAATACCGTTCATGAGGCCCATGTACGCCCAACCCATCGGCCGGAATGATTCGAATATCCCGGCGACCGTTCAGGCCGCAAATATATTGCGTACCTAACCCGGGCCTCAGAACCGCAACGCGATTCTTCAACCCGGGCTGAATTCCGAATGACCCGTTGGGCCTAACCAAAATGAGGCTTCCCGGCTTCCCAGCTCCCTTGCTTCCCCGCGATCCTCGATCCTCGATCCCCCTAACTAAAACCATGAGCAAATCAAACGCATCCACCCTCTCGTTCATCTCGAACGAATGCCCCGACATCGTCCACTACTGGCTCCTCGGAGACAGCGGATCCGTCACCCTCAAGGGCATCTTCATCAACCGATCCGGCAAACAAACCGGAGCCGCAATCTCGACCACCATCCCCACCGGAGACACCGTCAATATCCCCGTTCAAATCGCAACCGCAATCCCTACCGAGGCCGTCGGATTTATCGGCAACACCACCGGAGGCGTACGGTTTGCGCTCTACTCACCCAGCGATGTCACCACCCCCAACGGAGCAACTACCATCGCCGCCGATTTCAAAGCTAACTTCGCCGCTTACCCACTCCTCGCCGCCGGCAATGCCCTGAACTTTGGTTCCGTGGCGGTGGTCTGATATGCCAACTACCCCCGGAACCAAAAAGACAATCATCACTGGCAACACGGCAGCATTGAACATCTACCGTTCGAATCAATTTGATGACTACCGACGGGCCGATACATCAACGGGAGGAGTCGGAACCACTACGGGAGTTGGCAATGGCTGGATTGATGTCCAAGGAGGCGTCTCGCAGATTGCCAGCAACCAACTAAAGCTCACAAGTGACTCAGTTGATATCGGACAGTATGCCCGTGACTTCACGGTCCGCCCGCCTTCTGAGGCAACGATTGACCAGTCAATTGAGTTTGACTTACCTGCCCAATCGTGGAATAGCGCTGCTTCTTTTGGCCCTGTTGTTCGTTATCAGTCGGCTTCTAAGAACTGCTATTTGGCCCGAATAAAGGGCGATGGAACGGTTTGTGCCATCTTCAAAGTTATCGCCGGAGTTCCGACCACAATTGGCCC
Organism: Armatimonadota bacterium; assembly: GCA_043785475.1. Taxonomy (GTDB): domain Bacteria; phylum Armatimonadota; class Fimbriimonadia; order Fimbriimonadales; family Fimbriimonadaceae; genus Fimbriimonas. The sequence continues at coordinate 4,048 of JAYVXG010000300.1, read as the reverse complement.
AACGGCAACTATCCCAGGATTTAGCCAAGGAACCAATTACCACGCCCGTTTCTCGATCGAAGGCACCAGCCTAAATTTTGAATTGACAAATAGAGATACAGGGACACTGGTTTACAACATCCAGACTACTGATTCATCCATTACTGCGGCCGGCACTATGGGTTTCGTTGGTCCGTGGGACGTTATTGCGTCGTCGGTAATCATAGACAACGCATACGCCTCTAGTTCTACCACAATCAAATTGGGGTTAATTGGGGACTCAATTTATGCTTCTGTGCCACCTACCGGGCTCAAAACACCCGGTTCTTCGTTGGCTCGGGAACTCGGGACTCGGTGTCGACGAGAATACATCGTTTCTAATCAAGCGATCAGTGGTAAAACTTCTGCAGACTGGGCCAATGATGTTGGAAACATCATGACCACGGCAAAAACTGCTTTTGCTTCAGCTGGTGTCACGGACATAAGCATTATGCTTGGGACCAACGACTCTAAAACGGCGATCGCGACAACCAAATCAGCATATAAAGCCAATATTCAGACCATTTGCACCAGCCTAAATGGATTAGGCTATCGCGTTTTCCTTCACGCGCCACCATATTTGACACCTGGTGCGTTTGGCCTTTTCGACGTGACCTCGCCTGGCCTTTTAATACAATATCGAGACGCTCTTTCTGAGACTGCCAACGGCACCATGGTCATTCTGGGTGACAATCAATCGTTTAACTTCTTCATGAGATTTCAAAACCAATTGGCTGATCTCCTTCACCCTACCATTGACGGTGGCGAAGCATTGGCCACCTTACATGCAGAAGCAATGTGGAAATATCTCGTCTGAGTCCCGAAGGTGCAGTTCGACGCGACATTGGGGAAAAAGTTAAAATTCCTGAAAACTACGTGCAAATGATATGTAAGGCGGCACCCGAAACCGAGCAAAATAGGAAGGTCGAAAGCCTTGATCAATTCACCCTTGCCGAATGAACAAATCCCACCGCTTACCTCAGGGAAACGGTGGACCTTCCTAGACGCCATCCGCGGCCTCGCCGCCCTTGCCGTCGTCATTCAGCACATTATTTGGTACCATGCTCCTGCAGTTGAGGACTTCTTTAGTAATGTCTGGAGCCCCGGTCGTTTCGGCGTCGTCGCCTTTTTTATCGTTAGCGGCTTCATTGTTCCCCGCAGTCTGGAGCAAAAAGGTAGTGTCAAAGACTTTTGGATTGGAAGATTCTTCCGACTCTACCCGGCCTACTGGTTCAGCCTCATCCTGATTTTCTTGTTCAGTCTGGTGGGTTACGGTGACAAAGCTTCCATTGTTGTATGGATTGCCAACATTACCATGCTTCAAGAATTTGTCCGCATCTATGACATTAACGTCGTGACCTGGACTCTGGGACTCGAGATGCTCCTGTACGCATCAATCACAGTTGCTTTTCTGTTCGGATTTCTCAAACGCACCTGGCTCATCGCGGGTCTGCTACTTTTCCTCTTAGGCGGCAGCTCAATAGTTCTACCTGTCGTGTTTCACATCCGATTCCCTGCCGGCGCAATGGCAGTTTTCGGGTCCATCATTGCCGGAATGGCCTTATACCGTTGGTTTACGAACCAACTCAAACTTTTCGATTGCGTGATGATCACTGGCCTCTGTCTCGCCACCACCATCGGGGCATCTATCGTGAACTACGGTTCCGTTCACGTCGTCGGCACCAATACTCAGCCCAATCAACTATGCGCCATCCTCAGCGCGGTCACCGCCTACGCATTCTTTATCGGCATGCTTGCCCTACGAAATTTAACCTTTCCGCGTTGGATATTATGGCTCGGCAAGGTCAGTTATTCACTCTATCTGCTTCACCCTGTGGCAGGGCTACTAATCAATCACAAGGGAAATCCGTTTATTAAAGAAGGCCTCCTCTTCCTCCTCTCGTTCTTGTTGGCTTGGATAGGTTACGCCATTATCGAGGTCCCGAGTAATAACATCGCCAAGCGAATCCTCGTGAAGCAGGCGAAACTTCCTATTGTCACGTGATGATTTTCGAAAAAATTCATCACGTACTATCACCTTCGTTCGCAATTTCAGGATCAATTAAGAAAGTTCCAGGGCTAGAATCTTCCTGTTGTGACGTACCCGTAGAGTTCCAAGATAACAAGTAAACCACCTAGGAAAAGCAAGGTCCCGATCACTACCTTTCGATCCGGCTTATAGCTATGGGGGGGTTCATGTGGAACCATATGCTTATTTTAGACCATCTGTTCCAAACGCATCGCACGGGCGCGCAAACTGATACCGAATCGCCCACATCGCACCCTCAATGTTCAGCAACGCGTACCCAACGTGCGCCAAAGTCAACGCCCCAAACGCCCACAGTTTTTTCGCTCGCAACGGACTCGCACCCCGCACAAACTCCGACACCCAAAGGAACGCGGGCATCAGCTTCACAAACGCCCCCAACAACAAAATATTCGATGACAGCCCCTCGCGCTGTTTCACCCGAAAATACAGCGCAACTGAGACAATCACCAGCAACCAAGTGTCAAACGTGCTGAGGATCGCCGCCGGAGCCACCACGATGAATGCCACCGCGAGCGCACTCACCACCGGCGGCATTGCCCGCAGTCGCTCGATCTCGGTGATGCACCACATCCCGACCATTAGGCCGAGAAACATCCAAATCGACTTCACCAAATAAAGCTGAAATGGGTCCATCCCGCCAATAAAAAGGCTCGGCCCGTAAATGAACGGAGTTGAAAGCGGCGGATACTCGAAGTTGAAATGCACCCACGGCCACCGGCCCGCGCTGAGCTGCAAATAGAAATCGTGATACACCTGGAACAAACCGTAGTCCGCTCGCTGATGGCTCCATTTCAAAATTACGCGAAGAAATCCACCCGCCAAAAGCAAGCCGTATACGCAGCGCAAAGTCGCCAAAGGGTGCTTTTTCAAGAAATTCATTACGGACTATCTCTTTCATTCGCATTTTTGAGGCCGATGAAAAGAGTCTCCCGAGTGTACTGCTTCCCAGCTTCTGCCCATGGGCCGAGATCACTCTCCCTATTGACGCTAACCTCGTGAAGCAACCGAGGAAATTGACTGGAAATCGTCGGTATGGTAACCTTCCCATACTGCCAGGACGCGTTTCCCCCAAAGGAACTTGCAGAATTTGTTATACGCCCCCCTTGAGGCAACCATGACCATCACCACTCTCGCAATCGCACTCATCCTGAATCCTTCCTTACTCCAAGGTCGAAAAGACCAAGGGAAACTTGCAAACTATTATGCGGCAATTGCTCCCGAGTTGAAAGCCCGAAGAGCGGCTTGGGGAGATTCGCTGACAAAGCTAAAAGACACCAGTACCGAATTCTATGCCCCAACTCAGGCGGCCATCGACAAGGCGGGGCTCGACACCAAGAAACTTGTCGACGCTGCTAGGGACGCAGCCAAACGCAATATGGTCAATGGCAGACCAAATGAAAAGTTTGCTTCGAACGTGCGCGCCGCGATGTCGTACGATACGCTGGCACCATACCTGGACATCGCTGGAATTGAGCGAGCGAGAACAAAGTATTACGAACTCGTCCCCGACCAAAGCAAGCACGACCCAAAAAAAGTTACCAAGACCGAGGCAGACGTACAAACCGACATTCTGTTTGTCGCACCCTTTACTGATGCGGGGCTGACGAATATTACTTCCCCTGTGAATACGGCCGATGCGGCTACCGGGGATATTCATGCCTATCAGTCAGCCGCCGAAGCCCAAAGTGGCAACGCGATCGCCTCGATTCGTCAGGCCATCACAATCCCAACTGGTACCCGGCAAGTACGGGTCGTCGCTGAGATTCGAACTTCCTATAGCCTTAACGTCGTGGTTGTCTTGGGTTACGCGTCGGGAGAAGATCTGCTGAATCTTCACGTGATGTCTGGGAGCCGGGTTCTCGCTTCCGATCAACTAAGTCTTGATAGGCTCGTATCGGTTGCGGTTGGGGGCCAAGACCGAGTTGGGTCCCGTACGATCAGCCTCACCACTTCCTTCCTCGTTAATTCGACCCTTCCTCC
>JAYVXG010000299.1:0-1801 GCA_043785475.1 Armatimonadota bacterium | reverse complement strand
GTTCGTACGCGAAGCTTTATGCCAGTGAGACCGCGAACCGAGTTACAAATCGAGCAATCCAAATTCATGGTGGTCGGGGAATGACTCAAGAATTCCTTGTGGAGAAGCTGTGGCGAGATGCAAAGTTAACAGAGATTGGAGAAGGATGCTCAGAAATTCAAAGATTGGTCATAGCAAAGCAAGTTCTGAAGTAATAATAGTACATGTCCTCAGTCTTGGCTCTCGCTCTTTTGTTGCACGGCGATGCTGCGCAAATAAAGCCAATCGAACTTTCACGCAAGTTCACCCTTGGTGAAAAGCTAAATTATTTTGCCCGTGCCCAGTTCACCGATGAAGAGCGTGGCGGGAATTTGCAAACGTTTATTCCCACCAACGAAGAGATTAACTATCACTACACGATGATGGTTCAGAAGGTGAAGGCGGATGGCGTAGCCGAAGTATTGTACCAACGGCCTTCGATGAGCATCGTGGTGGGAGACACCGCAGAGTCCTCGGCCAAGACCATGGTTGAAAAACTCGACCTTAAATATCTTTTAGACATTAGCCCGATCAATAAAATCGTGTCCGAGAAAGACCTAAATCCAAAGAAGCCGAAGGGCAAAGAAAAGGATGGTTTTGCGAAGCCATCCCGTATTCTTAGTCTTTTGAGACAAGGAACTCAAACAGACGGAGTTGCCTACGGGCTCCTTTTGAACTTCGTTGGCGAGATTCAGCGACTTGCATTTTTTGTTGGCCCAGTGGATTCAGGGCTGGATATTGCTCCCAAATTCTCCTTTGATGAAGTTTCAGTTGGCAGTACTTGGAAGGAAACGGTTGGGTATTCGCCGCAGAAACTAAAAGGTCAGGGTGAAAAGCAGGCCGTTCAGCGCATTGACTACACCTACACGTACCAGGGGATCGTGAAAAACAAAGATGGAAAGGATGTCCATCGTGTTCAGGCGGTCGCCAAACTGGATACGGATTTGATTGACTATGCTCGCCAATTAGTTGGCGGTCAGTCTTCGAGTTCTATGTTTAAGTCTGTGCCGTTAAAATTTGACGCGAAAATTGATTTTGATCTTGAGATGAGGACTTATCACATGCTTAAAGCTTCGGCAGAGTCGAGCGGAAGTTTCGCCTTAGTCATCAAAGGAGTCGAGCAACCCTACATTGAGGATCGATTTAAAGGTCGAACATCCGTGAAACTTGAAGGACGGTCGCTGGGTGCAGTTCCGGCGGCAACGCCGAAGAAAACCATTCCCGCAAAAAAGGGCAAGGGCGGGAAGCATTAAGAGAGAATCCATTTGACGGACTTTTGCGTCCTATTGTAAGTGGAATCACGTCCGCTTTCAAAGCCATTGGCTAATCACGAAGGCGTATCTGAACGCACGCTAGAAATTGCCTTGGCTATCACGCTGGGGATTATTGTCATGACCGTCTCGAAGGTGGCTACGAAGAGCCTTCTGTGGGTCCCGTTTTCAGCCGTATTCTGCATGGCTTGCTTTTTCCAAGGACGAATGTTGAACCGATCTTTCGTGGTTCAAATTCCATTTCTGTTGATTTGCTCAATCAAACAGCCCTATCTGGGACTGTTGTTTTTTGCCACTTATGCCATTTACACCATCTTATCGACGGCCGTCCTTGCTCGACGCTTGGTAGTGCTTTTCGTATCAGAGTTCATAACTTACGGAGTTTTCTGTTTGTTGGTGAACCAATTGGCTCCCGAGCTTTGGCTATTTGCCGGTTTTGCATATGTCAGTTTGCGAACTCTTTGCTCTTCGATAATGTCGAATAAAACGGGCTTGCCGCTCGATATCGGGTC
>JAYVXG010000298.1:0-1802 GCA_043785475.1 Armatimonadota bacterium | reverse complement strand
GGCATTTTTCCGCCGTTTGATGACCCACATTACCACGCCAAATATAACGAGGAAGTCATCGAGATAGCCAAAGATCGGGATGAAGTCGGGGACAACATCGATCGGTGAAACGAGGTAAATCGTGGCAAAAGCACACATGGCCCGGACGGGCCATGGATTGTCTTTGTTGCTCGCTGCTTTTGCAAACCGAATGGATTGACTCATAACTTATTTGACGGAAACGGCGATCATCTCGTTCCACCCAGCCCACTCTTTGGGCCAGATGACTTTATCCCGACCCTTGCGTCTTTCATTGCTTTAGTCTCAAAAGGAAGGGGTGTGAGGGGGGGCAAAGTCGTGATCTTCCCACTCCTCTTGTAATCTTCCAGCTTTTTGGTCAAAGAAGCTATCCTGTTCTTGTCGTCAGGGTGAGTGCTCAGAAATTCAACGTTGCCGCCATTACCTTTCATCTTCCGAAACATATCGAAAACTTGGATCATCCCTTCGGGATTGTAACCAGCCTTCAGATCAAAATCGAATCCATACTGGTCAGCTTCACCCTCTTGTTTACGACTATTTTTTAGGTTAAATCCGATCGTATTAATAATGGATGCAATGTCCATTGTTCTTCGACTGGCGCCAAAAATCGTTCCTAGCCCGAGGATTAAAGCACCCCTTTCTTGCTGGGAATTGACGGCACTCGCCCAGTGTTCACGGCGCACGTGGGTGAGCTCGTGGCCCATAATTCCCGAAATTTCGTCGACATTGGTGAGCTTATCAATCAGTCCAGTGAAGAAAAAAACTGGGCCGCCAGGAATCGCAAAGGCATTAACTTCCTTCGAGTCGATGACATCAAACGTAAACTCCCATGGCTCCTTTCTTTGCTCATCCGGAGTCCGAGCATTCAAAAATCGCTGACCTACTTGCCGAAGCAACCGAACACGAGGGTCCGAGTCTGGCAACACCTTATTCTCTTTTCTAATCTTGGCTGCATACTCCTTCCCGGCTCTGATCTGATCCGTTTTCGAAGGTTTGAACAATTGCGCCTGAGCGGAATATACGACGGCCAAGACCGAAAGTGAACCGAAAATTCGGAAATTCTTCATAGTACTATAGACTCCGCTTTTCAAGGATTCGGTCCAATTCGAGTTCATTTTGAACATAAATGCCTAGTAATTCAACGAAATTTACGGTCCTAGCTCAAAAAAGTTATCGAAGGTGGAATAAGACCATTAACTTTCAGTGACCGTGGAAGAAACCAATTCGAAAACCTAGAAAACATACTTAAGTCTAAAGATTATCGAAATGGAATCCGAAATATTGAATGAGAGCATCCCGGATCAGACTGGGAGGATGTCAAACCAAATGAAGCGAAATAACATGCGAAAAGGAGCTTTTACGCTCGTCGAAATCATGATCGTCGTACTAATTATCGGAATCCTGATGGCGATTGCAGTTCCGAACTTCGTGAAGGCCAGAGATAGCAGCCGTAAGAATTCTTGCATTGCCAACCTCAAGCAAACGGACTCGGCAAAAGAGCAATGGGCAATGGATAACAAGAAAGATACTGGCGCAGCCGTTGTGTATACCGACCTCGTTGGGCCAACGCTCTACATGAAGTCAACTCCATCATGTGCAAGCGGTGGTACTTACACGGTAAATGCTGTTGGAACGAACCCGACTTGTGACAAGGCGAACCACGTATTGCCATAAGGAATTAGTTCCTTTCAGGCAGATATGCCCAGGCTATGTAGCCTGGGCTTTTTATTGTCTGGCAGGCCTGAAATTCTTTAATTTGCCGCGATGAAATCTGGCAAAGGTAC
>JAYVXG010000297.1:0-1803 GCA_043785475.1 Armatimonadota bacterium | reverse complement strand
TCGGGAAAAGGTCGGCGACTGTTTGTTTGATGGCGGTCCAACATTGCTTCTGATGCTGGACCCATTCCGCAAGCTTTTTTCAGACGTCGGCGAAGACTTTGATACCCTGATTCCTTGTACGTTATGTGATCCTAGCTACCGAATCTTCTTTTCTGATGGAACGCAGATCGAAGGCACCACGAATCGAGATAAAATGGTCGAAAATATTCGCGCCATGAGCGGCGATCGAGACGCCGATGCCTATCCTGCATTCATGGAGGAGCTCACTCGCTTGTACGAAATGGTTATTCCGAATTTTGTTCGCAACGAGTTTCGTTCGTTGCTCGATTGGGCTCATCCCCGTCAATTGAAACGCGTGATCTCTCACCATATGCTAACCAATTTGGCTAAGCGACTCGAAACCAAATTCGTTGACCCTCGCTTGCAAATGATGTTCAGTTTTCAGACGATGTACCTTGGCTTATCGCCGTATAACGCTCCCTGGCTTTACGCAACCTTGGCCTACATGGAGTATGGGGAAGGCATATTCTTTCCCAAAGGGGGCCTGGGTTCCATTTCGGATATCATCGCCGAACAAGCTGTCAAGCGAGGAACTACTATTCGCCTCAATGCCAATGTGGTTTCGGTTGACGGGGCGACCGTGACATTGGATAACGGTGAAAAGATCACCGCTGACGTGGTCATTGCCAACCCAGATATGCCCTATGCCCAGCGTCAATTGGTGAAAAAACCGATAAAGCGGAAGCTTCGATACTCTTGCTCGGCACATCTGATGTACATGGATTACGAAGGGAAGTTGGAAGGTTTCGAACATCATAACGTCCTTTTCGGTGCGAACTTTAAGCGGAATCTTGAATCAATTTCGACGGACCTTCGAATGCCGAGCGACCCCGCGTTTTACCTCTGCAATTCAAGCAAAACTGATCCTTCCTTGGCCCCGGAAGGGCACAGCAACTTGTTCATACTGATTCCTGTTCCCAATTTGGATTACGAGAGGACACCAGAAATGGTGGACCAACTAGAGTCGGAAGTGTTTGAACGCCTAGAGCGAACTGGAGGCTTCGATCGGACGAAGATTCTAGCAATTAAGCGGCGGGGACCCGCGGAATGGAAAGATGAACTCAATTTAGAGCGAGGAGCGGCTTTTGGTATTGGGCATGACCTTTTCCAAAGTGCCTTCATGCGTCCCGGACTGAGAAGCAAGGAGAATGACCACTTGTACTTTGTGGGCGCAAGCACGTTGCCCGGGAACGGTCTGCCAATGGTTCTTATCTCGGCCGAGTTGGTTGAACAGCGATTAATCGCAGACGGAGCGATTCCGGCGTGAAGCAGGAAGAGGGTTTGATTGGAAAATTGGTTGGTGGGATGATTCGTCGTTCGGTTCGGTCACGGCTTCGAAATCTCTATTGGCGACCTTCAACGGCGAACTTGACATCGCCCGTAATCTTCTATGCGAATCATCATGGCTGGCTTGATGGATACGTGATGTACCACGCCATCACGAAACTCAATATCCGTTGTGTCGATTGGATTGAAGAGTTCGATGCCTTTCCGCTATTCTCAACAATTGGTGGCATGAGGTTTGCGAAAGGAGACATGCTCGGGAGGGTCAAGACTGTTCGAAATACTATCCGCCTAATGTGCCAAGAGCGACGATCCTTAGTGTTGTTTCCTGAAGGTGCTTTACATCGACCGCCCGAAGTCCATACTTTTGGGAAGTCGCTGGAGACGGTGGCCACCAAGGTTCCGGAAGTGACCCTTGTCCCAGTGGCAATATACTACGAGCTTTCGATGCACGAGCGA
>JAYVXG010000296.1:0-1806 GCA_043785475.1 Armatimonadota bacterium | reverse complement strand
CCGGCGCTCGCAGAGTCGCGGCCTCGGCACGAGGAATTGTGCGGATGACCTGGGCAACTATGGCCAGGATTGCGAGGATGTAGAGCGTCAGCTTCATTTCAAATAATTAGGGTGCAGGCCCCAGGGTCCGGGGGAGGAGGGTGGGGGCCTGCTTTAAGGGTTCTACTGAGGAGCGCCCAGGTAAGGGAATGTTCCGATGAAATGCTTTCCGCTAGCATCGACATGGTCGGATGTTAGGGTAGGAATTTCTTTTCCGTCGTCTGGTGCAAGACCGAGCGCGGAAACCGTATTTCCAAAGATAATTCCGAGGGATATATCAATGACATCATCGGTCAACGCTCTACCGCCGAACTTGAATCCGGTAGCACCATTGGTTTCGACACCAAGGTATGATGCACCGCCAGTCTGGGTCAGATCAGCTTTCATGGTGTCAGGAACGAGAACGGACGTTACAACGTTTGCCGTTGCTTGAGATCGTCCTGCAACGTTAACCATGAAGTTATTAATTTCAGGTTTGAGCCTTAGGAAGTCTCGATCTGGAGAAGCTTCATCGTTGATCTTGTGCTCGTTGTTAGCAACGGTGCCGAAAACTTCGTTGACGGCTGGATTCGCGAGTCGATCTCGCTGAACGTACAAATTGCCTGATTTGACTCCGGTGGTACACCAGAGACCAATTTTGGTTCCTGTGACTGGCGGAGCGGGGGCATTTGAGCCAGCGCAACCGACAAGGGCGATTGATGAGAGGATGAGTGTGAGTGCAAGTTGTTTCATGGTTCTCTTAATTGGTCAACATGGTCTTCGGAAGTTCAATGACAATCGAAAGGACGCTATAGTTTCCGTTGGAAAGGAAATCGACGGCGGTGCCTTGCGGTCTCCATGTCGTCGACTGAGGTTGATTAGGGTTGGCTACTGGAATGCCGTTGAGAGGAGTTTTTCTGTCTGGGAAGATAGTGAAAAATTGCTCAAGGTCAAAGAAGAATGGATCTTCTCGGACGCCGGTGAAAACCTGCATTCCTGCTGTAGGGGAAAATGTGCTGCCAAATGTGCCGACCGTATCGTAGCCGCGCAACTTTACATTGGCGGTTCCGGCTGCAAACGGTACTTTCGGTCCAGCAATGTGAACCTGCTGACCGGCTCCAGTACCGTCGAACCACGCTTGAATAACTCGATCTTCTCGGCCATCAAGGTTATTGTCAATCTTGAATTGATATAGAACGTTTGGATCGAACTGGGTCGAATTCTTGGTCGACGGCGTGATTAGCGGATGAACATTCATCACAAGCACGACGTTGTTTGCATTGGCCGGGCTTGGGAAGATGTAAACATCGGTCAAGTCTGTGCCTGGTGCGGCGGCGATTTCAGGGGTATCTGCATGGTCCGAAGCGTACACATGTTGAACGCCGAGAAGCCCAACTGCTGAAGCTAGGCCGAGTCCGGCTAAAATGGGGATCATTTTTCGTTTCATTTGTTTTTGTTCCAAGACACGCCTTTCTAAAACGAATGGGTGCTTAGAAGTATTAACGCCGCCTAACATGAATGAATACTGAACGCCTAGTGACTCGTGAGTGAATTGAGAAGAATTAATGCTTTTGCATGTTCAGGCGATTGGATGCACAAAAAAGATTGACTGGCATTTTGTCGCTCGACAGTACTTGCGATCACCTTTCGGAGAAAACATTAGCCTTCGTCAACGGACTCGAGTATGACCTAGGTTCAAATGAACTCAAATCTGCTTGTGCTGGGGACGCAAAATTGGGCTTACCGCCAAACACAATTGTGGATGACACCGCCACCATTGCTGGTAGC
>JAYVXG010000295.1:0-1814 GCA_043785475.1 Armatimonadota bacterium | reverse complement strand
AGCTTGGCCGCGCGGACAAAGAAGCCAAGCTTGGTGCCCATGATCGTCATGTCCTCATGCCAGTTGGTGGCGTCGCCGATGATGGAAATTGTTCCGACTGCGCCATTGCTAAAGCGAATGGCGAGGGCGGAATCAATATCAACCTTCGTTCCACGGTTGTCGCCAATGGCAGAAACTGTTTCGGCTTTTAATCCGGTCGTGTGGAGAATAATATCAACAAAATGCGAGCCGGTGTCGTTCAGCTGACCGCCGCCACTGAGTCCTGGGTCTTGTCTCCACGTGCCTTTACAGGCAACTTTCCACTCTTGGCAGTTGAGCCCAGCAATGAATTGGATTTCTCCGGCTTCACCACTGTCGATCATCGATTTGATCTTTTTGTAGATGCCTTCGAAGTGGCGCTGATAGCTGACCATTCCCACTTTGCCGGCCTTATTTCGGGCGGCGATGACTTTGTGGGCGTCTTCGACGGTGGTGACCATCGGCTTTTCGACACACGTGTGCTTTCCGGCTTCGAGCGAATCGAGGATCTGCGTCACGTGCTGGGTGTGAGGGGTCATGATCATGACCGCGTCAACATCGCCTTGTTTGAGTAGGTCCTTGTAATCGGTGAACTCTTTCGCCCCTGCGGTTGCCGGGTGGGTTTCCTTCATACGGGCAATATTTTCTGCGCTCGTATCGGCCATTGCCGTAACGCTTGCTCCGTTTACCTTGAGGAGGTTCCCCACCCGATGACGCGCAAAGCCTCCAACACCAATTAATCCAACTCGTACCTGATCCATGTCAGAACGTAGTTTAGCCAGTCTTGGAGGCAATTTCAATCACTTGGCAGGAGTTGATTCTTCTTGCTTAAAATTTCTCGCAAATTGTCCCCACGCTTTCAGCAATCGTGGCTTCATGAGTTTGTAAATGGGGATTCCAAACAGGAGTGCAATTATCCACTTGACAGCGGTAACGACCAGCGATGCTGAGTCGAGTATTGCCTCCTTGAAGCCTCCGACTATTCCGGCCTTAAGCTTGGATGGACCAGCGGGCGGGGGCGTAACGTCATTGCCGGGTTCATAGGCCGTGACAACGATGCTTGAGTTCGCCACTGTGCCTTCGATTTTCTTTCGATCATTGAGGAGCAGATCGCGGTCAGTTTCAGCTCGGAAGATTCGCTCCTCCATGAAAAGGACGTCATTGCCCTTGATTGTTTTTCGAGAGTTGAGGCTGGATTTCAGTCGATCGACATGATTGACTACGTTTTGGCGGCGAAGGTCTAGCTCATCGATTTCGGGTTTACGATTTGAGGTTTTTGACTGCTCGCCGACGACTTTTGCGACGGGACGAAGGTCGGCCATGACCGATTCGACCTGATCCGCAGGAACTGAAATGCGAAACCAGCCATGTTTTCGCCCTTTTGGAGAAACCGTAGTTTTCGAGTCTGCGATAATGCCGTGATGTTTGACTGCCACGCTAGTAAGCTGAATCCGGAGCTTCTCAAAGTCGGGAGTTTTGAGCAGCATGGTGGCACCCTTGGTTATGACGTCGTTACTGGGATTTGCAGAGGCGAGGTCGGATGATTGAGCAATACAGAGGCCGGTTAGACTGGCGATGACGAGAAGTGAGATAGTTCGCATAATTTCCCCTTACTGGCGAGAACATTCCGACATAACAATCTAGTTCCCAATTCGTTGTAAGATTGAGAAAGCAATGGTTCTTATTCCTGCATTTGTTCTTTTGACATCGCCCCAACCTTCGCTGGCTTTCGTCGCTCGCTTTTATAAGTCGGGAAGCGCGAAAAGTCATTTTGAGCTTTACGTCTCGGCCTTATC
>JAYVXG010000294.1:0-6172 GCA_043785475.1 Armatimonadota bacterium | reverse complement strand
ATCGCATATTTGAACGTTTTGTTCATATTACTGTTTCGTATCTCCTGTTTAATTTTTTGATACAGAGCACTCGGATTTGCCTGGCTGAGGCGGTTCTACACTTTCCTATGTTTCTTGTAAAACCGAGTCCTTTCGACATACGCATCCATTACGATCTGCATCATTGGCTATTAGCCAACCTTATTATGGGCGCAATGCACCCGCACCTGCAAGCTATTCATGCCTAAAATAGGGAAAAAGACTACGCTTTTTTACCAGAACAGCAAGAATGCAGTGATTCGAACCTAATTTTCGATTTTGCTGGTCACCACCCTTGCCTCTAACTTGTTCAGTCTTGGATTCAAATCACGGAGGACTTCTGCCATCCTCAATGGGTCTGCGCCCAGGATATTTAACTCAGCATTGCACGTTTGTAACAATTGACCGAAGTATTGTCACCGATGGATCGAATCCCTTCAGTGTATATTCCGTGAAAATCTCTTTCGCCCTGGTCGATCCATTCATATTTTACTGAGCTGGGCAGGTCGAAAATAAAAGGGCCGAAAAAAGTCTCTTCGTTCAATCTGTCACAAAAAAAGGGCCAGGCATATCGCCTAGCCCGTTAATTTTAAGGTCTGAAGATCAGAACTTAATTGAGTATTGGAACCCGTAGAAGGAACCCTTTTCGTTGGATATTTCGCCCCGATTAAGATTGATTCCCTTCAAATCACTCTGTTGCCAGAACACATTGAAAGACTTCATCGCGCCAACGTCGTACCCAAGTTTCAGCGTTCGGAACTTGCTGGAAGCACCGTTGTTAATACCTTTGAATCCACCCTTGAAGTTTGTGTCTTCAAACGTGAGATCAGCTTCCCACTTTGACGTGAGATCAGCTTCAACACCAGCTCTCCAGCTTGCATAGTTCCCTACTCCCTGAATCGCCTCACCCTTCTCGTACCAGCCATGAACACCAATTTTCTTGGAGATCATTAGCGATCCACTGGCATTGTATGCCTTGGTATCCGTAAGGTTGCGGAAGACAGATATTCGACCCCAGTCACCTGGTGCCGCATAATTAGTTTCGACATTTCGGTACCCAAGCTTGAAACTATGGTTATCGGTGTGACTTCCAAGTGCTACATCCCATCGGCTGTTCGATCTGTCAATCACAGTATCAAGATTCTGAGTATCCGAACCAGTTTTTGCACCAAGCCCATTAGTTTGAGCAACGAAGCCCAAACCGATAGATTTTCCACCACCAAGTTCGAACTGCATTCCGCCGAGATCGTAGTTTAGGTCAAGACCATAAACGTTATATCTCGAGATGAAGGTGCCTTGTGGCTGACGTGACTGAGCAAAAGTAAATCCACCGCCACCATCGAAGTCAACGTATGAAGCCGAAAGCTTGCCTTTGTCGCCGCCAAACTTGAAGTCATAGCTACCTCCCATCATTCGCTCAACATTGAGTGTATTCAACCGGATTGGCTGAAGAACGAGGTCGTCCGTGTTGGTTGCGTTGCTTGCCTGACCTGCGAAGAGCGTGCCAGCATTTCCGCTACCGAACTTCAGGACTCCACCATCCATGCGGAACGTATGGTCATCCCATCGATTCTGCATGTAGAACGAAGTCGTGTCTGGACGACGAAGGATGAACTTATTCAGCATCACGCCTTGACGTCCAAGCGTCAAATTCCAAGGCCGGTACATACCGGTCAGCTCATGAATCCAAACAGAATCATTCGCACCAAAAATTTGGTGAGGAAGATTATTTGGATCGTAGACTTGATTTCCAAACCCGTCGCCATCATTGGTTGTGTTACCAATAACAAACTCCGCTTTGAAAGGAACCGTTGCCATCTTATCTTCGACTTTGACGCCAAATTCATGAAGCACCGTGAGGTTGTCGATTCCCGCGCCCTGTGAGTTCGAACGAATGAACATACCATCTTGGTTGACAACTCCTGACGAACGATTTGCCGTAGCAGATGCGCCCGCCCAGAAATTTGCATCACCAGTGATGTTCAGCCCCTTCGGTGCAGCTTCTAGCTTTGCAACTCGAGATTGAACGTCAGAAATGTTCTTCTGCATTTCCTTGATGTCTACACCGAGAGATTTCAATTCATTTGAATATGCCGAAGACATTTTCTTGAGCTGAGCAAGGTCAGATCCCCATGACTTCATTGTTCCAAATTCGTTTCTCATGTCAGAAATAGCTGACTTGATATCCGATAGATCTGGTGATGTTGATGGTTCGTTTGGCTTGATGCTGTTGATCTTGGCTTCGAGAGCCTTAATCTTCTTGTCGATTTCTTCGTTGAAACACACAAGCTTGGCGTAAATTGCATAGACCGCCGATGCCATCTCGTAACGAGTCATGGTTCGGTCGCCTTTGTATTCGCCGTCTTTGAAACCGTGGACGAGACCGCTCAGTTTAAGGCGGTTAACACTGTCTGCTGCCCAATGTGAATCCTTCACATCTGGGAAGCCCGTCTGAGCCATCGCTGGCACAGACAGACCTAACCCTAGGACCGCAGACAGGGCGTACTTATAAGTTCGCTTCATAACTAATATTTCAGTTCTCCTGTTTTTTCCTTGTTGGGGAACCTGATTTGAAGCACTTTTACCGTTTTCTCACACTTTCCTATGTTACTTATGAGAAGCAAGTTCAAGTGGATTCAAATCCAATATCCCCTGTGGCACAAGACCACAGCCTCATTATTACTCTTTCGAATGCTTCCTGGCAAGCCTACAGAGCCAAAATACTCACATGTAATTGAGAATGCTTTAATTTTGATTCGTTGCTGGCATTCCCAGATCAGCTAAAATCTAGCTTCCCATGCTAGATAGAGAACTCATTCGTAAGCAGCCAGACCTCGTTCGGCACGGCATCCAACGCAAACGAATAGATTCATCAATTGTTGACAAATTCCTCGTGGCTGACACCGAATTTCGCCGAGTAACGACCGAAACCGGCAATGTTCAGGCCGAAATGAACCAAATTTCGAAGAGCATCGGCCAGCTAATGGGGCAAGGAAAGAAGGATGAAGCCGAAGCAGCGAAATTTAAAGCAAGCGCACTAAAGGCCCGCGTTGCTGAGTTAGAAGTTCAACAAAAGGAACTGGAGGTCGCCCTTCAGGCAATCGAACTTGAATTTCCAAATATTCCGCATGAATCTGCGCCCGATGGCGCCAACGAAGACGAAAATCCTGTTATTCGCGAGTGGAGTACCAAGCCAGTCTTCGATTTTGAGCCGAAACCTCACTGGGAGATCGGCGAGCAACACGGCATGTTCGATGCCGTCCGGGGAGCCAAGATCACCGGGAGCGGCTGGATGGTGTATCGAGGAATTGGAGCCCGCTTGCAACGGGCCTTGTTCAATTATATGATCAATTTCCAAACCGAGCAAAACGGTTACGAAGAAATTTACCCCCCGTTCGTGGTCAACCGAGAGTCGCTCATTGGTACCGGGAACCTTCCGAAATTTGAAGACGATTTGTATAAGACTCTGGACGATTTATTTCTCATACCGACAGCAGAAGTCCCGGTTACTAATCTGTATCGGGACGAGATACTGGAAGCTTCGCAACTGCCGATTAAACACGCCGCTTTCTCAAGTTGTTTTCGCCGAGAGGCCGGCGCTGCTGGCAAAGACACTCGAGGTATTCAACGCATTCACCAATTCGATAAGATCGAAATGGTGAAGTTTGTCGAGCCATCGTCTTCATACGAGGAGTTGGAAAAGCTTGTCCTCGACGCCGAAGCAATTCTTCAATCCCTTGGATTGCACTACCGAGTCATTGAACTTTGCACCGGAGATATGGGCGCTAAAGCCACCAAGATTTACGACATCGAAGTGTGGGCCGCGGGAGTGCAAAAGTATCTCGAAGTCTCTTCGTGCGGAAACTTCGGCGACTACCAGTCGCGACGAGCGAACATCCGATTCCGACGTGAAGTCGGTGCCAAGCCAGAATTTGTGCATATCTTAAACGGCTCCGGCGTAGCAGTCCCAAGGCTCTTCGCCGCAATCCTTGAAGCGTTCCAGCAAGCTGACGGCAGCGTCGTGATCCCAGAGCCACTTCGTAGCTACGTCGGTAGAGACGTTATCGGATAAGCAGCCTCCCGCAGCCCGAAAGCACGTCGAACCGCCGCCGATGTGCCCCAACGGGGCATAAAGAATGGTTGGCAGGGACAGCTCTTTTCGGAGTAACCATAGCGATAACTACACCGAAGACGTTTGTCAACTTCCAATCCTGAAGGAAGGTCACGATACAATAATCGCTGTCAAGCATGCCGGACTTCCATCCGTTCCCCGGCCGTTAATCGTCACCGACACCAAATCCGATTCCGGATTCAAACCGGCAATCTGCTCCAAATAGAGCTTAATTCCCCGAAACATTTTGCCCTGGCAATCGAGCCATGCCAAATAGATGAATCGTCGGCCGTCGCCGTGAAAATGAACGGCGTCGCCCAACCAATGCTCCTCGCCTTTCCGGTTCTTTGCCCGATCTAGCTGAACGGAGAACACGCCAGTAGAGCTGAGAACGTAGTTTTTTTCGTCTGCAAGACGAGTCGAATTCCAGTCATAACCTTGAATTCGGCTGGGAGATCTTGGACAGAAATAGTGAGATTGACCATTGGCCTTCTGCTATTGAACCTTACTCAAAAACCAAAAAAGGTTTACGATGAAAGTAGTCCGATGACCATTGAAAAGAAAGAAAAAATTGGCCGGATTCTGTGGAGGTTGGGATGCATGCTTCCGCTCACGCTTTGGCCGATCGTGTTCTACTATCAAACCTTGGGTAATTACAACTATGGCCGCCATGGCGGCGGACCTGCGCTTCACGCAGTAGCCCAGAATATCGTGTGGATCAATCTTTCGTTCTCACTGATCGGGCTCATTTTGGCGTTGAGTAGTCGAGTATCGGCTGAGCGAAAAGTAATTGCCTTTGTCGGTATCATCCTTCACCACATCTTCTTCGTAAACTACGTCGGAGATAACGCAGTTGGATACGCCTAATCGATCGCCCGCCGCGCCACCGCGTACCGAACGCTCTTCTCGACTTTCCACGCAATCAAACTCACCGGATCGCCCTCGGTTTTGAGTTGCTTGATTATTGACGACGGGTCAACGCCTGCTCCGCGCTGTTTCACTTCAAAAACGCGAAGATTGTTCTTGCGCAGAAACTCCTTGATCCTCTTAAAGTCCCCCGACTCCTTATACATCACCTCGTACGCTCTCAGCCAAGGACTGTCAACCGCTTCTTCTCCAGTCAAATAGCCGGGAGAATTACCCAATTGAGGCAAGCCAAAATGCCCTAGCGCATGGGCCCGAACGGCGGCTGGGTCCGAGTCGAAAATGAATTCGTATGCGTCGTTGACCGCGTCTTCGACCTCAAATCTAGGCAGTTCCAAACCGGTCTCGGCGTCCACGCAGAAAAATCCCGTCTTGACTGACTTGCCCGACCAGGCGATGGCCTCGCGGCACTCGCCTCGGTAGGACACAAACTCGATCCGATCACCGACTGTCTCTAGGTACTCGTCAAACAACAACGGCGAAAGCTTAATACCGGTCAGTTCACAATCCCTCGGAATCGAAGCCGGATCGGGCTCGTATGCACTTGGGTCGTTGAGCCTTTTTCCCGCGATGTCGCGACGGTCAGGGTCGGCCCAAATGTAGGGGCAATCGTTGGCAATGACATGGGCCAAGCCATCCTCGTTGCGAACATCGGCACCCGGGCAGTTGTGGCGGGCATAGTCGGCCCGCGCGGCATCGATTTCGAAGCCAATCACCTGGCCGCGAGCAACTAAGGCAATCAAATCCGCTCCGATTCCGACCGTCATATCGACAACTGCGGCTCCCGCCGGAAACTTCGAGGCATGAAATTTCGCTACTGCTTCATGAGTCGCCTGCTCTAGGGCTTCTCGATCGAATAGCATCGAGTTTGCGTTGGCAAATTTGGCCCGGGCTTTTTTTCTTAGATCAACTTGAAGCGATGCCCAGCGCGCTGCATCATCGCCAAATTTCTTGGCGAGTTGCTTGGGCGACAATGTGCCAGCCACGGAAAGAGCTTCAAACCAAGTAGGCGAAATCAAATCGACTTCAGTTTACAGCTTTGCGTCGATGGCTCTGGATAGATGGAGGTTGTGATACTTGGTGGCAAGGCTTAAAGCCGTCTTTCCCTCGGGAGTTTTG
>JAYVXG010000293.1:0-1817 GCA_043785475.1 Armatimonadota bacterium | reverse complement strand
CCGAAGTTGGCAAGTTGAACCACAAAAAAGGGAAAATCGCCTTGAGCGAATCCGGTTCGCCAGTCGGTAATCATTGCCGGAAGAAGTCGAGAATACTGCTCGCCGCGACCGACGTTCGATTCGCCTTGGTACCAGAGGGCACCCTTGATGGCCATTGGCATCAACGGGAAAAGCATGCCGTTGTAAAGCGTGGTTGGCCAGTTTGGATTGTCCTCGACGAGTTCGGGCATTGGTTTTGCGGCCTTGAGCTCGAAGCCTTTCATCATCTTCCACGGTCCGATCAGCGATGTTCTGGTTGAGCCGACTTGAAGATTAAGCACATCGAGGCCGCCGAACGTGAATCCTGCGTTAGCTCCATTAGTGCCGACAAATCGGATAGCTATGGAGTTCTTTCCAGGCCTTAATAGTCCGACAGGGAGCTTTCCTTGTCGCCAGTTAAGGACGGTGCTGCCGGTTGCGACTCGAACTCCGTTCACATAATCGGCATCGACGCCGTCGTTTGAGCCGGTCGTCAGGTAAGCGTCTCCGGCAGGTAAAGGATCCGGGAGTTCGACGGTTTTGCGGAACCAGACGACGCCACGATGACCACCGAGACCGAGCTTTCCGAATCGGGCGGGGAGATCGGCGCTTGCCCAACCTGAGTCGTCAATGTTCTCCCTTGAGAAGTCATCACCGTTTTCCTTTGCCCATTTCTCGACCAGGTCTGCGGTGTGTGGGGCTCCGGGCTTCGTCATGTTGGTTACCGCGTCAACTTGCCTTTGAAAATCTTTGACAGGAGCAATTCCAGTGGCGCCGGTCCACGCTTCGGCGGGAGTTCCGCCCCAACTGGTGTGGATAAGGCCGATGGGGACGTTGAGCGCCTTATTCATTTCTCGCCCGAAAAAGTAGGCGACGGCAGAGAATCCGACCCATCCACCTTTCACGACATTTTCGGATGTGCAGGTTAGCCAGTCGCTTTTGACGAACGGTCTTGGGGTTAGCGATGGGCTTTTTGAGACCGCGAACAGACGGATGGTGGGATAGTTTGCGTTTGCGATTTCGGTTTTGGCATCCTTGACTTGCGAGATTCCCATTTCCATGTTGGATTGCCCCGAGCAGACGTAGACATCCCCCACGAGAACATCGTCTAGCTCAACCGTTTGTGACCCTGAAATTGTAACTTTGTAAGGTCCACCGGTGCGGGGTGGCCTAATTTTTAACATCCATTTTCCAGATTCGTCGGCGGTGGCGATCTCCTTTACCTTAAGGATCGAAACCGTTACTTTTTCGCCGGGAGTCGTCCATCCCCAGATCGCATTCGGCTTGTCCCGCTGAAGCACCATGTGGCTGCCAAAGACGGGGCTGACGAAGGGAAATCCGGTAGCGAGTTGCGTGGTTATGAGAAGATGGATCATTGCCTGTTGTGCCTCGATGCACTTACGCTTCAATCTTACCAAATGGGCTGATACACCGGTGTACTAATTAGCCTCCAGCAAAGAAACGGAATCGGCCTGATTCGCTTTTTGGCAGACAAGGTGCCTCCGCTCTATGAGTCCTTCCTGCTTGGGCAAAGTGGCGATGAATTCGGCGATCGAGACTGGGTTAAGGGACTGGGTACTTGGTTTGCCTTTGATGTCAAACGTCGTCGGCAAGACGCCGCCGAAGTTGAGGACCCCTATTTCGTTGTCGAAGGCGTTTTCGATTTTGTCGTCGTTCAGTGAGATGGGGATTTGGTAACCGTGGCGGGCGAGCAAAGGCAAGCTAAGAGTGTCATATTTCTCCTTCATCCAGCGGCCGCCTTCCACTTGGTTGCCAGTAAGCAAGTTCGTCCAGGTTCC
>JAYVXG010000292.1:0-1817 GCA_043785475.1 Armatimonadota bacterium | reverse complement strand
AATTTCGACCAGTTGCTTTTCTGCGATTGACAATTGTCGCAGCAAGGTCGTTGGTGAGACCTTCAGACCCACTCGTTCCAAAATCGTTTCACTTTCTTCGTTCAGCTTCCTTTGGTTGACAAAAATGCCTTTTCTGTGCTCACGACCCAGAAAAATATTTGAGGCGATGTCGAGATTATCGAGGCCACTGAGTTCTTGGTAGATGATGCGAATCCCTTTGTCGAGGGCATCACTTGGAGACTTTAGAATGAGAGGCTTGCCTTCAAAATCTATTGTTCCGCCATCAGCGTGGTGTACCCCGCTGAGGATCTTCATCAATGTAGATTTCCCAGCTCCATTCTCACCAATAATAGCAACGACCTCGCCAGGGGCGAGGTCGAGACTGACGTTTTCCAGAGCGACTACGCCCGGAAAACGTTTGGTGATACCTTTAAGTTTGAGCAATTACTTTGCCTTGAGCTCTTTTAATTTTTTTGAGAATGCATCGACATTTGCTTTGTTGATGACCTGAGTTGGAACGATGATTTTCTTGCTGGCAGGAATTCCTGATTTGTCGCCCTTCAGCACTTTGGAAATGAGCATGATGCTTTGGTACCCGAATTCGAATGGCTGCTGAACGACGGTTCCAAAGACAGTTCCATCTTTGACGCCGGCCAGGGTGTCATCTTCCTCGTCGAAGCAAACAATTTGGATTTTGCCTTCTTTCTTGGCATCCTTGATTGCGCTTACGATTGCAGGACCGTTATAGCTCCAGAGGCCAACACAGGCTGCGAGGTCAGGGTACTTAACAATTGTATCGGCAACATTGGTCTTTGCCTTAGCATGATCTGCTTCGTCTGTTCGGATGTCGATGATCTGGATCTTCGTGCCTTTAATCGCATCGTTGAGACCTTGATATCGTTCCTTGGCGTTTGGTGCGTCCTTTGCTCCGACGAACACCATGACTTTGCCACCATTTGGAAGAGCCTTCTTCAATTCTTCGCCCGCCATTTTTCCGGCTTCAACGTTATCGGTACCGAGGTAGCAAGCGCGGTCTGTATCTGGCGCGTCGCTGTCTTGGGTGAATAGGACGGTTTTGCTCGCTACCATATTCAATAGCTCCTTTTGGTTTACGGCATCCTTCGGGCTGATCGCAATTCCGGCAACTTTATTTGCAACTAATCCGTCGAGGATTTCTTTTTGCTGGGCGGCGGTTCCGTCTTGAGGGATTTTGAACTCAACCTTAATGGCGCCGTTCAATTCTTTCTCGGCTTTTTCTGTTCCTCGCTTGGCGATGGTCCAAAAATCACTTGCGTTATTTGTAACGAACGCGATCGTTTTGACATCTCCACTTGGAGCGGGTTTGTCTCCACCCGTTGTGGACTGGATGGTCACAGTCGAGTTGTTGGTGTCGCTGCTTGGACCACAGCCAACCATGATGACGGATGCTAACAATGCAAAGAAAAGACCTTTCTTCATGCGGATACGCTACCTCTTTTTTCGTAATAATTCAAGCCGAAACCTTAAGTATTCCCTACTACCTATACTCTTCCGGCATATAGAAAGGGGAATTTAGTTTCCAAAATTCCCCTTTTCCGATCTCAGTTCTTTGAGTTCTACTACTAGAATTTGCCCCAAAGATATTGGTTTGTTACTTCGTGGTGATAGATGATCTCCCCAGTCTTGACGCGCGTTCCAAGTTCCTTGGGACTTCGCTCTGCAGCTGCAAGCTTTCGATCGATGTATTTTTCCTTGTTTTCCTCACCGAGCAATTTGCCGATGAAATCACTTTGCTTCATGAGGCGAATCGCATCGTAGATATTGTCAGGAAGGAATCT
>JAYVXG010000291.1:0-1820 GCA_043785475.1 Armatimonadota bacterium | reverse complement strand
GCATCGAATAGCCGACTGATAAAATTTGCACCGCGGCTTGAAAATGACAATATATCTAATTTTTCGAACAGATCGGTCCCCAAGGTCGCAAATTTCGGTGTTGCAACCAAGGAATCGAGTGATTGTGCCACCTCAACAACTTTCGTAAAGCCTCCAAATTCGCGGCGGCGCGATGCAGAAAACAGGCGCAGTAGACTCAGCTGACGAAGATACGGCTTCTCATCGTCGAGGTCTCTGGATAGTAGGAGACCCTGGAGGGAGGTCAGTTCAGGTAACCGAGACTGTTCGTCAAGTTCGAGAGCAGGCACGAAGCGTGAAATCAATTGGGATAATGGCGGATCAATAGCATCTGGCGATATGCTCACCCAATGGCGGTTCATTCGGGCACGCGACAGTTCTACTGGTTGTGTATATTTATTCCTAAACTCAAAGACCTCCTTTAGAACCAGAACCTCCTGTTCATTTAATCCAATATCGCTCGGCGGCTTTTCGAAATTAGGAAGTGAAATGCCAAAATCGAGGAGACCCTTGGCATGCGAGATCACGCTGTCTAGCGGTTCAGCTTCTGATCGTGATATGTAAGCGATTTCAATCCAACCAAGTTGGTTCCCCGACGAATGCAGCAGCAGTTTCCTAGGAATTGATTGCAACTTATCGAGATTCAGAGGGTCGAAACAAACCAGCCCATCAAATCGGCCCTTGATCTCGTTCATCGCCGCCAAAACAGGGGTGTGATTGCCGTCAATCCAACGTAGAACCTCCCGTGCCCAGATCGTTCCGTGCGCTTCAAGCTCTGCTACGATAGGGCCACATGCCGCCGGGAAGGTCTTGTGCGCTCTTTTTTTTCTGATTTCCAAGGTTCGTTGAACCCATTTAGGAAAGTTCAATCCTGCGTCAGAGAGCTCAATTGCTCGAGCAAGTAGTATTTCTGATGTAACGGGATGGAGCGAGCTAGGAATCCGCGATCGCAAACCAAGATCAATGATAGCGTCAAGTTGTAGAGAAATGTCTTCTACCAAGTCCCGTTCATGGTCGCTGGAATCGTCACCAACCACGCCAGCCGCAACCAGAATGTCCAAAGCGATGTCCGGATCGATGCCGGATACTCCAGCGGTGCGTAGTGGCCATTTGATCTCGGATTCTGGTAGTGCTAACATAAAGGTTGGGTCAGTCTCTCCTCGAAGCGTGGCATCTGTAGTAGCTGCGATATCTGGGTGGAGGTCGCGCAGGGTAGCGTGAAACGCTATAAAATTTGGGTCCTTCCATGCTGCAAGTATCAATCCGGCCTCAGAATGGAGCAGCCTTTCAACTTTCTCTATCGTCTCCTTTTCAGGGGTAACAGACTGCCGATCAACCGTCAGTGTCTTAGGAAGGTCTTCTGTGAGGTTGACAATGACGCAATTTGGCCAAGACGTATTCGACAATCGGGTTTTGATGCCATCAACGAGAGCAAAAGTTGTGCCACTTAATAGGTCGGGGTAGCGATAACTCCGCAATGAAAGATAGGGAGCCAGGAATACCCGAGGCGCCTTGTTCGTTCCTTTTGATCCAGGTATGGCCAACAAGGTACCTTCGGACGCGGTGATAAGGGATCGAGTAAGCTGCCCTGCAACAAAGTCTTGGGGAGCGCCCGTCTCTTGGCAAAGAGTGACAGCTACCTCCGGCTGGGCAAGCCAGCCATCAATGGACTTTAGTAGCGCATCATTGTTTGGCGCGTCCTCCCGAAGATAGAGTCGAACTGACGTTCCGAAGTTATCTGTCAGTCGTGTCAAATCAGTCGCCGACTCCAATCGGAATAGGCTGCCACTGCCAATGATGCT
>JAYVXG010000290.1:0-6201 GCA_043785475.1 Armatimonadota bacterium | reverse complement strand
GCAATGATATTAACTCGATCTATTTCGGTCCAGACATGATCTCCAAAAATTCCTTCGAAACGGACCTTGCCTTTTTCATCGATACGTCCCGTGGTGACCTGGCGCATGACCTGGGGTTGCTCATGGATCTCCTTGCGCATGAAATGCGCATAGCCACCGCGTTCGGCGGCATCGACATCCCAATCGATATGCATCGGCACGATAGGCAATTCCTTGCCTTCTCCGTCGATGAGTCGAATCCGCTCCTTGGTCAGGATTGCAATCTGGTTTTCCTCCATGATCACGACTTCCCGAGTGTAGGGAAGCAATGCGGGAATATCTGAAGCGAGAAAGTTTTCACCGATTCCAATTCCTAAAACCAGCGGTGACGAATTTCGTACACAGACAATCTTTCCAGGTTCCGAAACACTCATCACGACGAGCGCGTAGGCTCCGCGAAGCTTCTTGACCGCTTTTCGAACCGCTTCTTCGAGCGACACGCCTTCGGCGTACTCTCGCCCAATAACGTGAGCCGCGACTTCAGTATCGGTTTGAGATGAAAACTTGTGGGAATGAGAGACAAGGTCTTGCTTCAGTTCTAGGTAATTCTCGATGATGCCGTTATGGATGATGGCAATGCGCTCGAAACGGTCGTAGTGGGGGTGGGCGTTCTCGTCGGTTGGGCCGCCGTGGGTTGCCCAACGACTGTGAGCGATGGCAAGATCGGCATGTTTTGGCGAGTCGAAAAGGACTTTTCCGAGTTCGGAGAGTTTGCCAGCCTTTTTGGTCACCGCTATGCTTTCGCCGTCGAGGTAGGCGATCCCCGCGCTGTCGTAACCTCGGTATTCGAGTCGTTTTAGTTGATCAAAAACAACGTCAACGGCGTTCTTTGGTCCGACGTATCCGGCGATTCCACACACCTGGTCAGTGTACCAGTGCCCCAGGGCGTCGCTGCGCTAAGGGCTCATTACGTTACGGCGCGCTTCGCTAAGGGCAAGGGAAAAGAGCGGATACGGAGTTGCTTTAAGCCTTCCTCAGTCTCGCCATCGCGAATGAAGCGAAGAAAACCGAGAAGCCTAGAAGGCAGGCGACTGGAAGGAGGATGCCGGAAAGGCCAGAGCCCCTGGTCATGACCGAGTCAATTCCTTCTACTGCCCATCGAACTGGGATGAAAATCGAAGCCGGTCAGTTTCGTTCTTGATTGCTTGTCCGTCGAATGTTACATGTCCGGAGTCTGGGATTAAAGTCCCGACGATCATCGAGATCGCGGTCGACTTTCCGGCTCCGTTTGGGCCGAGAAGTCCAAAACAGGTTCCCTTTTTAACCTCTAAGCTGACCCCGTCGACTGCTTTGAGTTCGCCGAAGGATTTCTCTAGCGATTTTACACTTACCATTCCTTTCGTTGGTACGGTTGAGTGGGGCAGGAAGTTGCGAGAATTCGGGGCGAGGGGAAGGGCAGGAATACTTAACCTGTTGACTCGGTTCCCACTGACAAGTCGTCCCTTCTCCGGGCTGGAAGCCAAGGCTCCCAATGCCGCACTTCGCTATTCGATTATCCGTTTCTGCAAACGGCAAACAAACGGCAAACTTCTTCCTTACTCCATTACGATTTTGATTGCGTCAAGCACTTGCTGGATGTCGGGCAAAGCCGCGTACTCGTAAATCGGGTTGTAGCCGACGTGAACATCATCGCGACAAACTAACTGGGGAGGCGACAAGAACAGGTTGAACCGCTCAGGCACGCTCACCATGTTGCTGATGATGCTTTCGCCGAACCCGCAAGTCTTGGTGTCTTCGTGAACCACGACCAACCGACCGGTCTTATCGACTGACGTCGTGATCGTCTCGTAGTCGCATGGCACAATCGAAATCAGATCAATGATTTCGCAGGATACGCCTGACTTCGCGACCGCTTCCTCGACCAACTCAATGGTGTTGCCGTATGTGACGATGGTGACGTCTGATCCTTCGGCAACAATTCGAGCTTGGCCAAACGGAACCGGCTTGATGTCGGTCACATCTCGCTGCATTCGGAAAATGTGCTTCGGAATCAGGACGAAAGAAGGATCGTCGCCGTGGATGCTGGTCCACAGAATTCCCGCCGCGTCCTCGGGCGTACTCGGTATCGCAACTCGAAGTCCCGGCACGTGAGCCAAAGATGCTTCGTTCGATTGGCTATGCCAAAGCGAGCCGCCCGGAAGGTACGCACCGTATGGTGCATAAATCGTTATCGGGCATTTCCACTCGCCAAACGACCGCCAGCGGAGGGTCGACATATTGGCCACAATTTGGTTCCAGCCCGGAGAAATGAAATCAATAAACTGAAGCTCGAACACTGGTCGCCAGCCATAAGCGGCCATGCCAATTCCGACCCCCATTAACGTTGCTTCCGCAAGAGGTGAGTTAAAAACTTGCTTAGGGAACGATTCACTCAGCCCTTTGGTCACTCCAAACACACCGCCCTTAGGGTCTTCGATATCCTCGCCAAAGAAAACGATTTTCGGATCGTTTTCAAGCGACTTCGTGAATGTCTGATTGATGCTCGTGACCATGGTCATTCGGCCCGGAGTGATGGGTGGTGCCTCGGCGACGCACTCTGCGCCCCAACAGTCTTTCATGACTTCGGCAGCTATCGGATCGTCTAACTTTTCTGCCTTAAGGTAGTCATTATCGACCATTTCGGCCACTTCTTCTTGGATCTGCAAGAACTTTTCCTGGGTGAGATTCCCTTCGGCAATTAGTTCTTCCATGAGGAGGCGAATAGGGTCGCGATGGGTCATTTCTTCGATTTCATCAAGCGGCCGATAGACTCGGTGGTCGTCCGATGAAGTGTGAGAAGACAAGCGATCGAGATCGACCCACATCATGGTGGGGCCGTCACCCTTTCTGGCTTTGTCAATTGCTTTCTTTCCGGCATCAAACACTTCACTCGCGTGACGACCGTCGACCTTGATGTAGGCACTCTCGTCCATGATTCCCAGATGGAATGGAAGAAATTTTTCGGTTGGAGTCGAGATTCCGTATTTGTTATCCTCGACAATGAAGATCACGGGGAGGTTTTCTTGAACCGCAAAAGCCCACGCCTCAAAAAATTCGCCTTGACGCGACGAAGCGTCGCCAACGGTGGCAATGACCACCGAATCTTTTCCATCCAGCTTCATCGCCCAGGCGGCTCCACAAGCCGGCAAAAGATTCGCAGCTGTGATCGTGCAGACGCTAAATACATTGTGTTTGCGGCTACTGTAGTGGCCGGGCATTTGCCGTCCACCGCTACTACTTTCACGTTTGGCAAAGTACGCAATTGCCATTTCGTAATTGGTCAATCCCCGAGCCAGCATCAGTCCGCGATCGCGGTAATAGGGGAAGATGTAGTCGTCTTCTCGGAGATTGAGAGCCAAAGCCCCGAGGGCTTCATGGCCCATGCCCGATACCTGGAACCACCCTTTGCTTTGCCGAAGGAGGATGCCTTCGCGGCGGTCACCTTCACGGCTCAGCATCATGAGCTTAAGAAAATCGAGTTTGTTGAGCACGTTGGATGCCTGAATTGTTGACATATTCTCTTTATCCATTTCGCCATTGAAAGGACCGTCAGGACCTACCTGTCGCCTTCCTATTGTACCGTTTCCGATTGAACTGTCCGTTTTCAAGCCCTATGCGAATTTGACTAAAGTTTCACAATTTCACCGGAGACGGTGATGCCTGCTCCGCCCGGTTTACCGTCAAGCTTCGGGTCGCCGGCGGCATTCTTCTTGGTGTCTTTCGATTCAAAGAAGATGATCGTCTTTGGGTCTTTCAAGTCGCCCTTATACTTTCCCGCGACGGCGGTGTTGATGGCGAAGCCATACTGGTCTGGTGTGGCTTCCACGTCGGGACGCTTGAGTTTCCGTTCGGCTTCGCCTTTTTTGAGATTCTGTGTTTGGAGCCGAATTAGCAAATCGTCCATCCATTTATCGGCTTTGGGATAGGAGTCCTCGGAGGCGTGGAAGAGGTCGGCGGCGGTATGCATTGCCTTGAGTCGATCCTTGATGTCGCCTTGGTAGGCTTCGGTTCCAGAGATGTCCTTTTGCGTAAATGTGGAGACCAAGGTTCGAATGGCCTTGCCTTGGGGCGTGAACGCGCCTCCAACTACAACCACCCCTAAGACGGCCAATGTGCCAAGGACAACCTTCTTCCGCTTCGACATAGACTTCTATTGTATCGGACGCTCAGGCCTTCTGTCACAATACAAGCCGTGGGGACTCCAATCGAACTTCCAAAAGTGAGCCTGATTTTAGCACCAACGCCCCTGCATCGGTTGGACCGGATGTCAGATTTGTTGTGGCTGGATCTGTGGATCAAACGGGACGACCTAACCGGATTCGCGATGGGGGGGAACAAGGGTCGGAAGCTTGAGTACCTGATGGGCGAGGCGCTGGCTCAGGGAGCGAACACAATCGTCACTTGTGGATCGGCGCAGTCCAACTTTGTCCGCCAGCTAGCGGCGGCGTGCGCGATGTTCAATATTCATTTTGTAGCGGTGGTGATGCCGCTCCCCTTTGAATTCGAGCCGGTCGATGGAGGGTTGAAGGCATCTGGCGGAAACCTGTTGCTCGACGAATTGCTCGGGGCCGACATCCGAATGTTGCCGAATGGGACTTGGGATAAATTGTTCGAGGAAACGGCGAAAGTCGCAGCGGAGTGTCGCACGACCGGCGCGAAAGTTTATGAGATTCCAATCGGCGGAAGCTCGCCCCAGGGGGCTTACGCGTTTTACGAAGCAGGCAAGGAGTTACTTTTGCAGGACCCAAAGTTCGACATGGTGATTGGCGCGAGCTCGTCGGGATCCACCCAGACCGGCCTCACCTACGCTTTCAAGGGAACACCGACTCAGTTTCAGGGCATCGCCTGCGACCCCGAACCAGACATGATAACCGAATTCGCTGAGCTAGCTGCCGGAGTCGATGCGATCACCAACCTAGATCTCAATCTCCAACCAACCGACTTTGCGTTCGATCTTCGCTTTGTCGGACCGGGATACGGAGTCCCCAGCGAGGGATGTATGAACGCAATTCGGCTATTGGCTCAAAAGGAAGGCATCTTCCTCGACCCAGTGTATTCGGGTAAGGCGTTTCATGGCCTCATCGAAATGGCGCGAATTGGCGAAATCAAAGGCCGCGTTTGCTTCTGGCACACGGGCGGAAGTCCAGCGATGTTTGCAATGGAATAATTGTGGAGGGATTATGGAGGGTGGGCATCTTGCCCTCCAAGAAATCTCGAATTCCGCCCGCTATAGCTTTGGCTAGGCCCTTCTTCACCAAAAAATAGCTTAGCCGCAGCCAAATGCTTTTGGATGGCATGATTCTTGGTCGCTTTGCGACTCCCCGCCATATAGTAGAATCCACCCATTGTGGACGAACATCGAGCCTGGTACCGGCCGAGGAAACTCCCTCACTTTGATGCGGCGATAACTCAGTCGATCACGATCAGACTCGAAGACAGTTTGCCAAAAGAGGTCTTGCTTCGCGTTGCGGAAGAAATGAAGACGGTCAAATCGAACCGAAAGCTGGAACGGATTCGAAGACTCGAAGCAATGCTTGACGATGGATTTGGATCCTGTATTCTCGGTGAGGATCAATGCGCCAAAGTCGTCCAGGACGCACTAATTTTCCTCGACGGAAAACGATTCGACCTGCTGGCCTGGGTGATTATGTCGAATCACGTCCATTTTCTAGCCAGATTTGATGAACATCAAACTTTGGAGAAGGCACTTCATTCTCTAAAATCCTACACATCGAATGAATTAAAAAAGCTTCACCCGGAAATGGGAGCAATCTGGCAGGGTGAATTCTTCGATCGATATATTCGCAGTGAAGCCCACTACTGGCATGAAGTCAATTACATTGAAAACAATCCGGTCCTGGCGAAACGGTGTCAACGAAAAGAAGACTTTCGCTGGAGCAGTGCTTTCGACCGCAAGGACTGACCATTCGGTTTAGGAGGGCAAGATGCCCACCCTCCATATTGGCTCTCCCATAAGATCACGCGTCGCGCAATCCTTTCGCCCATCGGAAAAGGACGTAGATTCCTATTGAGACCACGAGCTCGAAAAACATTTCGCCAAATGACATTGACATATTGGTGTCTTTCCTTGTTTGTCGGGGAAAAACACCGCAATGAAACTAGTTCGTAACTTCAGCTGGAGCAGATGAGCCGTCTAGGACTGGGGGAGTAGTGGCGGATTGG
>JAYVXG010000289.1:0-6207 GCA_043785475.1 Armatimonadota bacterium | reverse complement strand
ATCACCCCGATCGGGGTTTCAATTTTATGATTCCCTGGCTCAATCTTGCCCAGGTGCCGGAGAGTTTCGACCACCCCAATCGTCCCGTGCCCGCACATGCCGAGCGTGCCGACTGTCGTAAAAAAGATGACCCCCGTGCAACATTCCGGATTGTTCGAGGGCACCAATAACGCACCAACGTGAACGTCCGATCCTCGCGGTTCCCGCGTCACTCCCGACCGTAAATGTCCCTGATTGGCGTCCAAATATTGACGCATTTCAGCAACCGTCTTCCCTTCCGGTATATCCCAGCCACCAACCACCACTCTGGTCGGCTCCCCTCCGGTATGCGAATCAATAACTTCTATCTGCATGTCTCTCAAAATTGCTGGACCCAGTCACACTCCCAGACGGGGGAGGCTGTGAGACGGCGCAAGGCGAGCAAAGAACCGGTGGATCTGATTAAATTCAAAACAAACCTCAAATCTTCGGTCGAACCGCCAAACCATCCGCGATAACTTTCTCAACCCTCACTCTATCCGCGCCTGATAGGGACAATCGTGGCAATCGAACCCATTCTGGGCAGTATCCGGTCGCCTGGGTCGCCATTTTAATGTTTTGCACAAACTTTAAGCCGACGTCAAGGTGAAGTAGCGGCGTGTACCAGCGATACAGTTCGCGCGCTTCGTCCCACTTCTTCTCCATCATCAAATCCCAAAGCTTCTGATTTTCGTAAGGAAATGCTAACCCGATGCCTGCAACCCACCCGACTGCACCCAAGAAGACGCTCTCAAGCGCGAGATCATCGACCCCAGAAAAAATCGCCAAGCGAGCCCCAAGGTGATTGATCAAGTCGGTAATTCTCCTTACGTCTCCGGCTGATTCTTTGATAGCAACAAAGTTCTCGCTTTCGTTACATAAAATCTCCAGCATTGGGGGAGTCAAATCGACATGGTATGCAATTGGATTATTGTAAATCAAAATCGGCATCGAAGTACTCTTCGCTACCGTTCGATAGTGCGCCAAGGCTTCATCGTTGTCCGCCTTGTAAACCATGGCCGGCATCAACATAATGCCGTCGAGACCCATGGCCTCACACTTTTTCGTGTATTCAACCGCCTGCGTCGTCGAGCATTCGGCAACCCCACTCAGGACTGGAACGCGCCCAGCGGCAACTCTTTGCGTGACGCGCAGAATCTCCAACTTCTCTTCCCATGTCAGCGCAAGGTTTTCACCCAAAGACCCGTGCATCACGAAGCCCTTTACGCCCGAGTCGATAAGTACCTCGAGGTGCTTTTCCAGAGTTGAGTAGTCGATTGAAAGGTCTTGATGGAACGGTGTGGTCAAGGCCGGAAAAACACCCGACCATTTGGGAAATTGTGACACGACTAAGTTTGCAGGATTTCTTGTCATGAAGTCCAGTAAGCGATTATTGTCCGGGTCAAACCACCCCTTCTCGTTCTGGCGATGCTAATACAGGCATTGAAATGACCCGACCCCTTATGCTTTCGCAACTCGTTCGTCGTCCTATGGTTGACTCGCTCGAGCCAGGGATCGGTCTGGCCGCTTCGCGTCTCTAGTGCCACAAATAGCCCCGCCCACGCAAGAGGCTTGCGGTGGTAGGTGGAGAAGGTGTTCTTCGTGATCCCACGCTCGCGGCATATATCCGTAATGGTCTTTTCGCCGACCTGGGCTTCCTGCAAAATCCGGACGACCTGCTCGTCTGTAAACCTGTTCTTTGTCATTGTCTTTACCTATTCTAAAGGCGAAGAGTGAACTTAGCAATGGACTGGCTTTTGGGGGTCACTCCACGACCTTCTCTTTACCCATTATTCTCATTTAGAGTCGTCCAATTAATCTGCTAACATAGTCCGACACAATACAAAAAGAGCCCCAATCCATCAATCACATTGCGATCCTCTTAAATGAATTCCTGCGACATCTACAAGAAGCCTTCCCGTTAACATCATGGAATCTATATTTCTAACTTCAAGTTCCTTTGTATGGCCATCGAACATCTTAAATCAAATTATTAGCAATTAATAAACATTTGCAGATTCAATGATGGATATCAAATTCTCTGACTTATCAAATGAAAACACTAAATCATCGGTATCTCCCTCTGAAGTAATAGATACGGTGTAGATGCAAAATAAATTTCCTAATTTAGACAATGCAGATTGATGTAGAAATCCGAAATTTCCCCTTTTGCCCGTTATGTTAGGCTCACCTAACTTAGCTGTGATATCTCTTAATTGTGACGTCGGTGCGAAGAGTTGTTGTACGGACGACTTCATTTGGGCCCGAGCATTCTTTTCGTTAGCCACAGGTTTTGCTGATTTCCACGCTTCTTCGTTAAAGGGAATTTGAGCATATGCATCAGAATCGTGCGCCAAAAAATATTTGCTGCGACCAAAGAAAATACAGACGATATATATTAATGCAGCAATTGATATGATAGCGAAAATGACCTTTAATTTCATGTTTCTAGAAAAATGGGCTAATAAGACAAAGCGGCGAGCCACTGCGTGGGCGGGGTAGTTTTGGCTGGGGTGAGCCCAATCCGGGTGGCACGGTTAACGACCCCTGCGTAGCTGAGAGTTAACCGTGAGAAACCTTCGGGCGCGCATACTACCTTGCTTATTCTAACTCCAATTCAGCCATATAGTGGCACTTGATTTCACCTTCAACTTCGCTGAGATACCAATTTGCCGACGACCATCGATAGTTGCACGGTTCATCGACAAGTCCTTTCTTCACTGGGTTTCGGTGAATGCAGTTGATCACCTTAATTCTGGTTTTGGCTTTGTGACATTGCGATCGTAGCCACCACCACGTTCCCATAGATCATTCATGGTGAGGCATTTATTCTTAGCGCTGCACGATGGACCTTGTTTGATCGATTTGAGGATTGTGGACATTTCATAGACCTCGTTTAGCAGGCGAATAAGCAGGTGGACGTGGTCATGCCTGAAGACATAAGCCAGGACGGCGAAGTTGTGGCTGACATTGTGCAATAGGACTTGCTGGCCGATTGTGTTAGGTCAATTTGAACCCAATGATTGTAGGTAAGGTCGTGCCCAGACTCCGAATATTTCCTAAATGGACCGAATTTTGCTTTTTTGCAGAAAACAGCATATAATGGGAGTCCGGTTCGCACTGTCGCCACCGATATCCCCAACGCTGTGGGAATTCAGGTGGTTTTTTTATGTATCCAGTTCAGCGAAACGGACGTTCTATTTTCGAGGCCGATGCTTGCGGCATCGGATTTCTTGCCTCGCGCAAAGGCGTTGCCCAACGTGAGCTTGTCGAACAAGCACTTGCCCTTACCAAACACTTTGACCACCGAGGGGCTCCAGGCCATGGTGCCGGGCTCCAACTCGACATTCCTTGGGCACTCCTTGTGGACCGATTCCCGAAACACAGCAAGCTGATCGTCCAGCATGATATTGCCTTAGGAATGTTCTTCCTCCCATATGAAGCGCGCCTTCGCCAAAAATGTATCGAGGAAGTCGAACGCATTTCCGCCCTGGCTGGAGCAACCTGTCTCGATTGGGCCGACGTGCCGATTAACGACTCGGCTCTCCCGGACAATTCGAGCGCAAAGAGAACCATTCCGAAAGTTCGACAAGCAATTTTCAAACGGCCCGACCACATGAGCGAAGACGGCTGGTTTGCCTGCCGCTACCTCCTGCGTCTCGCGATCGACCGAAAGCTCCACGACCTCGCCGGCGACGAATTCGCCATCGTATCCCTTTCCAACCGGACCGTTGTCTACAAAGGGCTGTCCGAACTCTCCAAAATCGGCGAACTCTATCCCGATCTCACCAACCGCGATTTCCAATCTCGATTCGTTCTCTTCCACAGTCGATATTGCACGAACACGACCACCGCGTGGCGCCGAGCCCAACCGTTTTGGGGCATCGCCCACAATGGTGAGATTTCGACGATTAGCGGGAATGTTTCGTGGATGCAGGCGATTGGTCAGGACCTCATCCGCAACTTAACCGAGCGCTTCCCCCAACTCCAAAAGCTCTCCGAGCACGTGGTTTCGATCATCTGCGCCGGTGGCAGCGACACCGCCAATCTTGATGACATGACGATTGCGCTCATTGCCGGCGGGATGAGCTTCCCTCAGGCCCTTCTGGCCCTTCTTCCCAGTGCCGAATCCGCCCTCGAAGAAAACGACCCGCTTCGAGAT
The DNA here is from genome assembly GCA_043785475.1 of Armatimonadota bacterium. GTDB lineage: Bacteria > Armatimonadota > Fimbriimonadia > Fimbriimonadales > Fimbriimonadaceae > Fimbriimonas. Next base: position 2,027 of record JAYVXG010000289.1, on the reverse strand, counting down.
TTCTTCGCCGCGTCTCGTATCTATCTCGGCGCGTGCGATGGCCCGGCCGCGATTGTCGGATGTGATGGAGACGTTGCAGTAGCGCATCTTGATCGAAACGGCCTCCGCCCTCTCTGGTCTCTCACAACCAAGGACTTCGTCCTCGCGGTTTCCGAACTAACAGGTACAACCAAATTTGGAGACATTGAAGATCAGCGCGTCCTCGGCCCCGGCGAGACCATGATCATCGACTTACGTAACGGACGCGTCCTCTTCGAAAACGATGTCAAGCAGGCCGTAAGTCGAGAACCTTACCCAATGCCGTTCGCGCGCATTAAAAGGGTTGCAGAGCAAAGTAATCCTGACGAACTGACAATCGCCGATCTGGCAAAGGTCCAAAAGTCTTTCGGTATGACCAAAGAAGATGTCGAAGTTGTGATCCAGCCGATGGGACTAACGGGTTACTCATCCGTCGGAGCAATGGGTGACGACACCAGTCTAAGTGCCATGCTCGACACTCTCCCCCGACGAATCGAAGACCATTTCAAGCTTCGATTTGCCCAGGAAACGAGCCCACCCATCGACCCAGTCCGCGACGCTTGGGTCTTCGACGGCACTGCAACTCTTGGTGATCGGAGCGGCCTATGGGTTAACGCCACCGGGCCATTATTCGAGTTCCCTCATCGAGTTCTCAGCATTAGCGATGTCAATTGGCTAACCCGGCAAACCGGGGTCAAAGTATTCTCACTCCTTGTTCCGAAGGACAAAGATCTCGATCGAGAGTTGGAAAGGAAAATCGCAGAGATATTGAAGTCGGACATGACCTCCGGAGTCATTGTGCTCAATGACCGTTCTCCAAATGAGAATCAAATCGCCTTGTCGAGTCTCCGACTTGTTTCCAAACTGCACGACACCCTCGTCAAAGCAAATAGCCGTCACCGATTCGGAATCTTGTGCGACGTCGGAATTTGGGACGTCCATCACTGTGCACTCCACATCACCCTCGGTGCCGACGCAGTCTGCCCGTGGCTCGGAATTGCCACATGTGGGCCCGTCGCCGAATCCAAATATCTCAGTGCCCTCCGGGCCGGTGTCATTGAGGCAATGTCAATGATGGGGGTTACCCCAAGTTCTGCATACTGTGGAGCGAAATTGGTCGAAGCCATCGGCCTCGATTTTTCGCTGCTGAACGACGAATTCGATGGTGTTCCCGGTCACATTTCTGGCATTTCCACCGAAGACCTCAACCGCGAATGGAAGCAGTTCCACTCCGATGGCTTCACTACGGATGATCCATTAAAGGATGCTGGCGAATATCGTCACACCCGAGATGGCAGGCCCCATTTCAACAATGCCAACATCGTCCGTTCGCTTCAAAGTGCCAGCGGATACACCAAAAAAATTCACGAGCACAAACCTGGCACTCGTCCGGCTTACGACGCCTACTCCGACCTGGTGTCGAATCGAAGCCCGATCACCCTCCTCGATCTCCTTCAAATCAAGCTTGGTGAGGCCATCCCAATTGAAGAAGTCGACTCTGTAGAATCGATTTTGTGGAGGTTTATGGCACCGGGAATGTCCGAAGGGGCCTTGAGCGAGCCAGCCCATCGAGCGATTGCGAGGGCCTTCAATATTGTGCGGCGATACTGCCGCGTTAAGGGATTCAAAGGGCAAGGGATCGGGCCGATTGCGAACTCCGGTGAAGGTGGGTTTGATAAATCGCGAATGCTCAAAAACGACGGCAATCGCAGCATCCAGTATGCCGGTGGACGGTTCACCGTCACACCATTCACGGCGTCAACTGCCGCCGAGGCGGAAGTCAAGTTTGCCCAGGGCGCAAAGCCTGGTAAAGGTGGTCACCTTCCTGGCAAGAAGGTCTCGCCGATGGTCGCTAATCGACGCGGTTGCGAACCCGGCTTTGAGCTCGTCAGCCCTCCAATCAACCACAATTTGTACTCAATTGAAGACGTAAAACTCTTGCTCGAGAGTTGGCGTTTCTTGAACCCAGAAGTCAACTGTGCGCTTAAGTTTGTCGCCACGACTGGCGT
>JAYVXG010000288.1:0-1827 GCA_043785475.1 Armatimonadota bacterium | reverse complement strand
CCGATGCTCTTCTCGCCGGCCGATCCGCACGTTTTGTATCAAGCAGCCCAGTATCTGATGAAGACGACGGATGGAGGGGCGAATTGGACGAAAATTAGTCCTGACCTTTCGCGGACCACATGGGATGTTCCGGACGCTTTTTCGATCGGTGCCGACCAAGGCAAAACGATGAAGCAGCGGGGAGTTATCTACTCGGTTGGACCTTCGCCTTTGGACTTGAATATCATCTGGTGTGGCACCGATGATGGATTGGTTTGGGTCACCAAAGATGGCGGCGCGAATTGGACGAATGTCACGCCTCCGGCGATGACGAGTTGGAGCAAGGTTTCGCAGATCGATGCCGGCCATTTTGCGGCGGGGACGGCCTATGTGTCGGTTAACCGGCTGCGATGCGACGACCAGAAACCATACATCTACAAAACCAATGACTTTGGCGTTACTTGGTCGCTGATCGTTGATGAACTGGACAATTCGCCGGTCAATGCGGTTCGCGAGGACCCGAAGAAACCCGGCCTACTTTTTGCCGCGACTGAAACAAAGGTGTGCTTCTCGGCCGATGACGGCGCACACTGGAACTCATTGCGAACGAATATGCCCGCGACATCGATTCGGGACTTGGTGGTTCGCGATGATGACTTGGTGATCGGTACTCACGGGCGCGGATTTTGGATTTTGGATTCGATTACCATGCTTCGGGATTTGGATTCGGTATTGGCGCAGCCGTCGGTTGCGTACCAGGTCGAATGGAGCCGACACACGGATACTCCGCTCCCACCGGAGGAGCCTGCGGGCAAGAATCCGGCGGACGGCGTTGCGCTTGATTACTACTTAAAGTCGGCGGCTTCGTTGGTGTCGTTGGAAGTTTTGGATGCCAAGGGGATGGTCGTTCGGAAATTTGCGAGTAATGACGTGTTGAAACCGATTGATCCGAAGTCGATCACGGTTGATCCGCGCTGGGCAATGGCTCCGCAGGGATTGATGGCAACGAAGGGCTCGCACCGATTTGTGTGGGATTTACGCGGCGAGGGCTCTGCGACGGGGTTGGCAATGGCGGCGATTTGGTTATCGACTCCGATTCATCGAGGGGCATTTGTGGATACGGGCAAGTATACAGTTCGATTAACGGTTGACGGAAAGTCGTACGAGCGGGCGTTGGACGTTCGTGCTGACCCGGAAGGGAAGGCTTTGCACCCGAGAAAAAAAGGGAACGAGGACGAGCCATAGAAAATGAAATTCTTTCGCTGGGTTTGTCGTGCCTACGGAGAGGTATTTATTCGGTGGTCGACGGGAAAGAGCCGTTCGAAGTACTTCGAGGACCAATTGGGGCAGGAGGAGCTTCTCGGATTTCAGGTTAGTCAGGCTCCGATGTCGAAGCTTTTAGTGGCAATGGTTACCCAGTGCCGATCCGACGGCTTTAGCTTCCTTTACTATGATCTGAATAGTGACGATGAGGGCGATGCAGTACTTTTTAGCAAAGAGTTCGATTATGTTGGACAGGTACCTATCGAACCAGTATCTGCGATGACGATCCCTCAGAATCTGCTGAAACCGCTAGCTTGTCACGCTTTATGGCTGCTCAATCACCAGGATCCAATATTCGAATCGGTTAATCGAAATTTGACCGGAATGCGGAATCATTTGGAGTCTAATTCGAAAGGCGAGATGCGCTTGAATTGCCGGTGCTGGCTCCGAAATCCTGAGGATTGTCGTAGCCTAGTGATTCAGGTTTTGGACTCCGTCACCCCGGCTCAGTCTTTCGGGGTGATCAGGGAAGGCGAAGAATTCGCGTCGGTGTGGTAACGAGGATTGACAAAAAGTGCGTCTCGA
>JAYVXG010000287.1:0-6220 GCA_043785475.1 Armatimonadota bacterium | reverse complement strand
CCTTAATTGAGCCAGTAAGAAGGTAGGTGAGGATCAAGTTGATGAAGATGTGGGTCAGAATCGACATGAGCGCCGATCGCTGACGAGGCGTTGCTCCAAACGGGGTTGTTGGTCCATTGTCGGGAATGTGCCCGCCTGCGCTGCCTGAACTGCCGCCAGGCGGTTTCTTACCGCCTCCCCCGCCAAAGATGCCAGCGGCAAGCCTGGTCGCCTGTGCGATCGTATCTTGAGCCGCTCCGCCGTAGTTTCGAATACCGCCGATTGTCCATGTTGGAGCGCGGAAAACGGCGATTAGAGTCTCTCGCACGGCATTGTGCATGAAGAGGTTATCGTTGACCATTTCGCCGAACCGGTTATCAAGATCGTCTTGGACCGCCGCAAGGCTCGCCCGAAGGTCCTCTTCGGTGTAAGTTGGCTTGGTCTTTTCGAGTCTCGAAATCTCGGCCATGGCCATCTGCTCAAATGCGTATGCCTTGAGAGCCGGGATCATCTGCTGCATCAGCGGATAGGCAGCCGCTTCAAACATTGCAAAAACCGACGTCACAACGATCTTTGGAATTCGTACTCCGCGGGCGACGAATCCAAGGTCTTTCCCTCTGATCAATTCCCAGAACGCTTTGCGCAGCGACCTTCGGAAGTTCGTGAGATAGACCTGGTCAGGATGAACGCGTCCGCCTGCCATCATATAATGCTGAACGACCTTCTTGAGATCGGGATCGTTGGTTCCTGAAAGCGCAGCGTTGATGATCTGACGTCCGCGGTGTACGCCCCCAACAAGTGGCCAAACAACTGTGGTGCCTTTAAGGAATTGAATGATTCCGTGTCTCCAGTTGGGAGTTGTGAGTTCGGAGAGTCCGGCAGTGAGCTGAGAATCAACCACGTTCTTTACCGTCACCATCGCGTGAAAGCCAGATAGTCCAAGCTGGACCATGTTGAAGATGCTATTGGTTGCTTGGAAGAACTCATACGTCTTGCGAACCAAAAGGTTCTTCGCTCCCTTGAGACCTGGGTTGAACTTGTTGTTCAGAACATGGGCAACGGATGTCGGAACGTAGTGTGTGCCAACGTAAATGCGGCCGAAGACTTTGTAGGTAGTCGAATGGCTTCCCATTTCAAGACCGCCTTTGAGCTTGCCTGTTGCTCGCAGAATTGGGTTACCCTTGCTGAAGTCCCTAAACCACTTAGTTGCCTCAGGGGCAAACTTCGCGGCGAGCTCGGGATGAAGCATGTACGCATGGAGGAAATTGGCGATCAGCTCTTGATCCTTGTTCGTGTAGTGGATCATCGCTGCGGGAACATCGGCAGGATCTTCGGATTCGTATCTGAGCTTTGCCAGCTCGAGTAATTCCTTTTCCATCACGCCGGGAAGAGTGAGTCCGGCCTTTCTCGCTTTGGGATCGCCAAGCATCTTCTCTACCAGACCGTAAGAGCGATCAAGCGCATGGCCAAGCTCATGACCGAACGTATCAAGATCAGCGCCATAACGAAGGACAATGCCTTTCGGGTTCTCGTAACCAAACGATATTCCTCCCTTAACCCGGTTTGCAACGTTCTTGTACTCGACGGTGGTACCTAGTCGCTCTGCGATCGCATGAAGGCCGTCAAAGAGTTTCTTGTCGTAGGCGAAATGAACTTCGACTTCACCATTCGAAAATGCATCGAAGAGTGGAGACTCTACTTTCATGTACCCGTCTGGTGCGTGCTGACCAAGCCGGTTGAAGTGATTCATCTTGTTATCGAGAACGTACTCCTTCACGCTGATGGCGAAGATGAAGTCCGACATTTCGCTGAGTTTAAGCATCATCATGTCGATCGGATTATCAACGATCGGGGTGAGGCCTGCGTCGAGTCCATCTTGAAGCGTGGCGTAAGTTCGTTTCTTCCTGAAGCCTTGCGAGCCGCCTAGTTTCTTGGACCCCTTCGCGCCTTTCTTTCCGGTTTCTCCGTAGAACTTGGCAAGGAACTCGCGGAATTTTGAAGCATCCTCCGGAGTCTCTTGTTTCCAGATTCGGCCAAAGTAGTGTTCAACGTAGTCGCGTTGCTGATCCGGCGTGAACGATTCAACACGGGTTTGCATCGCCTTGTAGGTTTGACTCACGCCCCGGCGGACATCCTCAAGCGTGAACTCTTCGGGCGAGCTAGACCAGGGGAAGCGGTACTCCACCATGTTCGGGTTGCCACTCTTGAACGGTGTGTCGTTTTCGAATCCGGCAACAAAGTCGTAGAACTCTTGCTTTGGCCTTCGATCGAAGTATTTGCGGGCATCATCGAACATGTGAGCGACCGCTGCGAGGAACTGAGCGTTCTGCGCTCTTGCCTCTCTTGAAAAGAGGGCAACTCGCGAGCCATCGTCATCCATAAGCTGAGGCGACATGACCGAGTAAATGGCATTTGCGAACTTGTTAGGGAAGTTGCTGACGTTCTTCGATGGACCGTTATAGACTGGAGCCACGGCTCCGGTTGGCTTCATCTTAGGCTTCGCCGGATCACGGCCAAAACCAAACACTGAATGGTTGATGTCAACGCCAGCCTTATCTGCCTCATCTAGGTTCTTGGCATTCTCTTTGGTGACTGCCTTGCTTTGCTCGCGCTTTTGCTTTTCAAGTCTCTTAGCATCGATGACGTCTTGCCAGTAACCCGCAGGGTATTCATCGTTTCCGGATCCAAACTGACCGAAGTTGCCTGAGCGAATTTCTTTGCCGATCGCTTCATCGAGCTTATTGAATTTGATTTCTGCGGACTTGAGTTCATCGAGTTTTCCGAAAGGTTTGCCAATGTTCTTCTCGACGGACTTCAGTTCGCCTTCTGCCTCGTTAAGTTGCCATTCACGAGTTTTGAGCCCGTCGCCCATGGCCCATCCGTGTTCATTATCGTGTCCTTTAACGGGTACATCCTTAATGTTCCAAATTCTTGTTGTCATGCCAACGGCTAGACCTGCGATGTCGTTAAGCATTGCTCCAAGTTCACTGCGATTAAGGTAGATACGCTCCGAATGCCTTCCTGAGTTGAGATCGATTTCAAGTTGCGGGACTGGTATTGTTTCCTTGTTGTCCCACTTATTGCGCTCCCAACGAACCTGACCGGTAACTTTCCACTGTCCAACCTTCGTGTCGGGAAGGGCTAGACCAACACTTTGTCCGGTCCAAGGACTCGTCACGGAGTTGAGAGCCTTTTCTGCTGCTTTGAGTATCCAGGTTCCAAAGTCCTTGTATCCCTTCGCTTCCACGCCGTTCATTGTGCCGTTGAACTTCGAACCAAAGAGCTCTTCGTACTTTTGCACAAGTTGCTCTAGCTCGCTGATTCGATACTTGAGTGTGCGAATATTTGACTCAAGTTCAGGCTTGCGATTGATGAATTTGCGCTGGCCGATGTCATAGCTACTGTACGCAAGCTGAAGTTTCTTGAGAGCATTCTTGACGTTCTCGTATTCGAGAATGTCTTGTCGACCCGACGCGATCGCCGCTTGCATTTCGAAAATATCATTGTCGCTCAGAACGTCATCGTTGACTTCTCGAATGTTGAAGTCATCGGACCAAAGCTGCTCGATCATGCTGGCTTTCTTAGCGAGCTTATTCCACATGAATCCGTCAAACGAGTTCACCGTGATATGGTTGAACTCGTAAATGGCATCGAACATGTTGCCCTGACGAATTCCTCGGCCGCTTCGTTGCTCCTGATCGGCTGGGGTCCACGGTGCATCGACGTTGTGAAGAGCGAGAAGTCTCTGCTGAACGTTGACGCCAACGCCACCTTTCTTGGTACTGGCAAGCAATATTCGCATCTTGCCCGAGTTCATATCCTCGTAGAGCTGATCTCTTTCGCCTTCTGATTCGTAGTCGTGAATAAAGGCGACCTTATCTGCGGGGATTCCACCGGCGATTAACTTAGCTTTGATGTCGGCATAAATGTTGAATTCGGGAGTCGTATTAGGCTGAACATCGAAGGTGCCGTCAGCGTTTTCTTGAGATTCGTACTCATAGCCAGCATCGTTGATGTCCTTGATTGCATCTTGCATCCCGGATTCGCTAAGGCCAGTGAAGAAGAGTTCAAGCGGCGGAGGCGAGGTTTTCTTTGGCGTTCCGTAGTCAAGGAAGATGAGCTGAGTTGCATCGTTGACCTTAGCTTCTTCGGTGCCATGGACCCAAAGTACTTCAGCCACTAGCTTATTGATCTTCGAATCTTCGAAGTCCGGCAAGGCTGGGTCGATCGTGCGAATCTCGACGGACGCTTTTCGGTTGTCGGTTGCAACTGCAAGGACGTTATCGCCACCCTTTTCGACCGGATACTCAATGTTTGCCGCTCGCTCCTTGGTGTAGACGAAGAAGCTATCTTGAGCCTTGTTCGGGTGCGTCTCGATCGTGATTGGCTGATCGGTGATCTCGCCGGACTTATTCTTGAGCCTCGGAAGCTTCATCGCCACTTTGCCGTCGACAAGTATCTTCGCAACATCTTTCGTTCGCTTGACATCGGCGAAGTTTCGAAGTTGAATCTTCATTTCAGTGAGGTTGCTGAACGTGAAGAAGGAAGACTTAATCTTGTATTGGCCCGTGATGTCGCGCTCAGTCTTAGTAAGAAGTCCTGCGTACATCGTTCTCCACTCGTCAAATGAGCGGGTGAATGTTTGATCCAAAACTTCCGGTGCCATAAACCGGAAAAGGGCGTACGTTTCTGAAATTGAGTTGACTACCGGAGTGCCAGAGTAAAAACTCGCGCCGCCTTTGACTTCCCGAAGATAGTCGATCTTGGCAAGCATGTCGCTTGCCAACGCGGAGCCGGGATCGGAAAGTGATTGCTCGTCGCTTGCGATCGGAATCTTTCGATAGTAGTGAGCCTCGTCAACTTGAAGGTGATCGATTCCAAGATCTTCGAAGTAGATTCCAACATCTTGCCAAGCGGCGAGTCTTGCTCTTTGAGTTTCCAGCTTCTTTTCTAGAGCTGCGATTGCTTTCTCAATCGACTTAACGCTGACGCCCTTGGCCTGTGCTTCCTTTCGCTGCCGCAGTTCGGAAATCGCACTAAGCAAAATGCGGTCGGCTCTCTCGGGGCTTATCGGAATCTTCTTGAACTGGTCATGGTGCATGACGATTGCGTCATAGTCGCCAGCAACAATCCGGCCAAGGAACTCCTTACGCTTATCTGGCGTCATTGAATTCTCGTTGGCCACAAGAACATTGGCGTCCGGATACATAGCCAGGAAGTCATTCACGATTGACTGTTTGTTAGCTTTGAGTGTGACAATGCCGATTTTGTTGCGCTTGCCGATTCGGCGAAGTTCCATCGCAGTCGCGACGATTTCGAAAGTCTTTCCGGTGCCAACTCCGTGCGCGGCATAGTTGAAATCCGCCGACATGTTGCGGAAGATCATGTTTTTTTGCCATGGGCGAAGCTTGAACGGTTTACCGTTCATTTCAACAACAGAGCCAGGGAAGTCAAGGAATGAGCCGTCGTACTCTCGGTACTGGTAAACGTTGACGTTCTCGTTGTAAAGTTGAGTGATCTCTTTCGAGAGGGCATCGTCAACCTTCCAATACAAATCCCAGGTGTCTCGAATCTCCTGGATTCGATCATTAACCGCAGCGGTGAGATCCGGATCAAATACCCTGGTGTCATTGTCTACTTCGATCATGACGCGGACTGGCTTGTTATTCATCGCCGCATCGAGAACCTTGTGGAAGGGATAGGACTCGGAACTTCGCACCATCGTCGTCGTTCCATCTTCGTTATCAATGATCTTATTTGAAGTTACGTTTAGCCCGTCTGGATTCTTCTTGTTGCCGACTTGGAACTTGCGGTCCACATCGAGAATAAAGCGCGGGTCCATTCCGTAGGTGTCAACAATGAATTGGTTGTAATTCTCCGCTGGCACCCATTTCGAACCGAACTGGACGAATATTTGCTCAGAGGTAAGTTGCTTTGGCTGCCGGCTTTTAAGGAACTCTTCATTGTCCTTCCACTTTTCGCCGTTCTTCAGGGCGGCAAGTTCTTGAGCCTTGAGCCATTTGGCGCGCACGTTGCCAGAGCCGTATTCGTCCGCGGTGACCAGGTTACCAAGTTCGGGGTCTTCAAACACTTTGCCCTTGAGCCCTTCTAGTATCTTCTCTTCACTCAGACTGCTCACCAGTTGCATTTCCTTCATGTCGACCTTGCCGAGGTTGTGAAGGGAGGCGAGCATGGCATCGACAGGGTTGTCGACCTTCGTAATTGGCGCGGAGTACTTGAT
>JAYVXG010000286.1:0-6222 GCA_043785475.1 Armatimonadota bacterium | reverse complement strand
TTCGCCGCTATGAAGCCAGGTGCCGCCATCTACAACGTCGGACGAGGTGACACCGTGGACCAAGATGCCCTCATCGCCGCGCTCGAATCCGGCCAAGTCGGAGCCGCCTATCTCGATGTCACCAACCCCGAGCCGCTCCCCAGTGATCACCCGCTTTGGAGCGCCCCAAATTGCCTCATCACGCCCCATGTCGCCGGTGGAATGCAAAACGAAATGGACGTCCTCGTCGATCACTTTCTAGCCAATTTCCGAAGATTCATCGCCAATGAACAACTGAAAGACATCGTAACCACCCTCGGATTATAAAGCGCAAAGTCCCTTCCTGCGAGGGAAGAGATGCCTGGAATGGTGACACTCGAGTCACTCTCCCAGAAGGGGCAGTCGGTGAGGAACGAACCGGTGGGGGTTGATCATACAAAGTCGACCTTGCTGAAGTCGATGGCTACCCGCTCTTAACAACTGTCCGAAAGAACTCATCCAACCGATTCGTCGGCAAAATATTTCGCTTGGTCGGAGCCATCAACGTAACGGCAAACAAACTCTCAATTTCGGAGTGCAGCAACGGAATCCGCTTCATATTGGCGAGCTCAACGCCGCTCCGCTTTACCTCAAGCAATCGCTCAATTTCCTCGCGAACCGGGCCAGAAGGATAGAACTTGTCGAGCAGATCTCCAAACTTGCACGGAGCAGGCTTGCGGTGCTCCATGATGAACCGGGCACAAAGCAGCGACCTCATCACATAGAAATATTTCTTGAATGGCAAGGTATTCGCATCCCGAAAGTCAGCAAAATTCCCCGTCGCCATCGATCGAAAGTGGTGAAAGCAAGCCTGCGGGTCAAAGAAGTCCAGGCACAACTGTTTGAACTCATCAAATAATGGCTGACTTTCAAAATAAGATGACTCGGTCGCCAACCAGTCGTGCAGCGAAGGGTTCGATTTATGCGCCAACTTCAACGCCTTACGAAGGTCCCAGCCGGCAAAATCGAGATCATCATCCCCAATCTCCTCGATGACATCCCGACGGTCGATGATGCTCAAGTACCAAACGAGCGGCTTCCAATACACGAATCGAACGTCATAATCGCTCGTCGCTGATTCGAATCCCCACGCTCGGCTCCCAGACTCGATCGCGAACAAACACTTGGCATCATGCTTCGCCAATAATCCGTTTAAACGGTCATTAATTTGTTCCGTTGTCATCTGTCTCTTTTCATCGTTGCCTTAGCAAAGCGGTGCCCTCAACGAAGTGTGCCATTGCCCTCCGCCCTGATTTCACACTTGCTCAAAAAAGTCGTTGCCCTTGTCATCGACCACAATGAAAGCGGGGAAGTTTTCAACCTCGATCAGGCGGATTGCTTCCATCCCTAGATCCTCAAAGTCGATGACCTTTACACTCTTTATATTGTTCTGCGCAAGAACCGCCGCCGGACCCCCAATGCTGCCCAAATAGAATCCGCCGTTCTTCTTGCACGCCGCTGTAACACCCGGGTTACGATTTCCCTTAGCGAGCATGACCATCGAACCACCTGCCTGCTGAAACAAGTCGACAAACGCATCCATCCGTCCCGCCGTAGTCGGCCCAAACGAGCCGGTGGCCATTCCTTCCGGAGTCTTCGCCGGACCGGCATAGTAAACCGGATAATCCTTAAAATACTGAGGCATTGGTTGGCCATCCTCCATCATCTTGCGAATCCGAGCGTGGGCGCTGTCGCGCGCAACAATCATTGGTCCAGTGAGGCTCAATCGAGTCTTAACCGGAAACTGCGACAATAATTCCCGAATTTTCTCCATACCAATGGTCAGATCGATTGGCACTGCCGGAGCCAACTTCGGCTGTTCAGCCGGCAAATACTGGGCTGGATTGTGCTCCAATTGCTCGATGAATACTCCGTCTTTCGTAATCTTCGCCTTAATCTGACGATCCGCCGAGCAGCTAACTCCAATCCCAATTGGCATCGATGCAGCGTGTCTTGGCATGCGTACCACCTTCACGTCGTGAGCAAAATACTTGCCGCCAAACTGCGCGCCAATGTGACAATCCTGAGCAAGCTTCAGTACCTTCGCCTCCCATTCTGGATCTCGAAAGGCCCGTCCACCGGCACTTCCCGTGGTCGGCAAATGGTCCAAATACCCGGTCGTCAACAGCTTTAGTGTTTTGGAGGTGTTCTCAATACTGGTTCCGCCCACCACGATGCACAGGTGATACGGTGGACACGCACTCGTTCCAATTTCTTTCAGCTTGGATGCAATGAAGTCCGATAAATCCAGATCGTTCAGCAACGCCGGAGTTGTTTGGTAGAAGAACATTTTGTTCGCGCTACCGCCCCCCTTGGCAATGAACATCAGGTTGTATTCGTCGCCTTTCACCGCCATAATGTCGCACTGGGCGGGCAAATTCGTCCGTGTATTCACCTCGTTAAACATCTCAAGCGGAGCTAATTGGCTGTACCGAAGGTATTTATCTTGGTACGTTTCATAGACTCCCTCAGCCAGCGCCTCCTCGTCATCAAAATCAGTCAAAACGTACTGTCCTTTCTTTCCAAAAGTGATCGCCGTGCCCGTATCCTGACACATTGGTAGCAACCCATGGGCCGCAACCACTGCATTCTGCAAGTGAGTGTAGATTACAAACTTGTCGTTGTCGCTCGCCTCCGGGTCGTCCAATTCGGCTCGAAGCTGCGCCAAGTGCGTGGCCCGGAAGAAGTAATTGATCTCAAAAAACGCCTCCTTCGCCAGCTTCGTCAAGACGCTGCGGTCAACTTTCAAATACTCGCGACTATCGAGGGTAACGGTTGAAACCCCGTCCATCCCCACACTCCGGTACTCCGTGCGGTCGGGCCCTAGCTGTAGCGTTGGCTCAAATTCAAAAGGCATATGCCTTATTGTGAATCAATCCCTCCCAAATCGTGCAAAAAAGGGAGGGACCGAATTGTTGACTACATCGAGAAGTCGCCGTAAAGCGTCTGGATGTACGAGATCTGGCCCATATGGTAGATGCAGTTCCAAGCAGGAAAGCCCATGACTTCACGCAAAGAGTAATTTCCCTTGCCCCACGGCAAGTCAATCCTTACGTCCATATCTGCATCGGGAAGGCCGTTAATTGCCTCCTTCATCTTTTCTAAGTTCGCCCGGCCAACCGACTCGCACTCATCGAGCGTGGTCATCTTTGCCTTTGCTTCTTCAAATCCCTCGAACATCGATGGGTCAAAGCCTCGAGCTGCAAACAAACCTGGAACCCAGGTCGGGCAGAGAGCTACTTCTTGTGCCTGGTCAAGGGTCGAACGGCCACTATCGAGAGGTTTCCAGTCGAGCTTATCGGCTGGGACCTTTCTTGCCGTGACCATGAAATTGTCGAATGATTGCACCGTATCGGCGATGATGTACTCTTTGATCGTCATAACGAAAAAGAGTATATATGTGTCTACTACAAAATGTCAACTATTTCAGTTGATCGATAACAAAATCTATATCTTCCGCTTCCGAAATCGCTCGCCCAATCACCAAGAAACTCGCCCCATCGGCGATCGCCTGTTGAGGCGTGGCGAACCGTTTTTGGTCATGAACTTCTCCCCCCGCTAACCGGATTCCCGGAGTAATAATCAGCGGCTTGTCGCCAAGGTGCGCCCGGAGCAACTTAATTTCAAGTGGGGAAGAAATAACCCCGTCGAAACCGTACTTCACAGCCATCGCGGACATCCGTTCCATTTGGTCCTCAACCGTCCGAGAAACTCCAACGTGGGCCAGGTTAGCCTCGTCCAAAGAAGTGAGAACCGAAACGCCAATCAATAGCGGACGGTCATGCACCTCGGCGGCAGCTCGCATCATGTCTGGTCCGCCCGTGGTGTGAAGGGTGGCCATCCAGACACCATATTTGGAGGCTTCCTCCACCGCGGCCGCCACCGTGTTCGGTATATCGTGGAATTTCAGATCAAGAAAAATCTTCTCGGCTCCGGCGTCCTGCAATCGGGCGACAACGCTCAGAGAATGGGCAAGGACAAGAGAATGCCCAATTTTGAACCGCTTGATATAGGGCGAAAGCTTCTGAACGGTTTTCGTAGCTGAGTCGAGATCGCTGGTATCCAGCGCACAGATAATTTGGTCAAGCACGAACACAAAGCATACCCCTACGCGCATGAGTCGGAGCATGGGCCGCCTTGCGCCTGTACAAAGAGAAACCTTTAAAGTTAGCTTCTCGACTTGCGCCTTGCCTAATCCCCGACCGCACCCCAGTTAGACCGCAAAATATTAAAGTCCCCAACCCCAATAACCCCGTTACCATCGAGATCCGCATTCGCATTCCAGTTTGAATTCGACGGAAGTGCACCCCACGCTGCCCGAAGCGCATTGAAGTCCGCTATCCCAATAACGTTGTCGCCGTTGATATCGCCGTTAATCAAAGTCATTGCAGCCGTCGTAAACGCCGTAATATTCACGGCCGGAACCACCCGGCGTAAAAAAGACGGCCCCTCGACCACCACGTCGTTAGGGCCAAAAAGTGATGTTGCTATTTGAAAAGAACCTGTCGGCCCCATCATCGAAACGGTATTCGTCTGAAGCACCGCCGCTCCGGATTGCAACTTCACCGTGAAATTCTTAGACCCGGCAAAACCGTTTAATCCCACCGTGCCACTCAACTGCTGAATCCAAGGTTCACCAACTACGCTGATGTCGTCCAGCGAAACCCCATTTCCAACGTTCGTCAAGTCGCTCGAAAGTTCAAAGGCCAGCCGTGCAGAACCCAGAATCCCCATCGGAACACTATAGGTGTTGAAAACCGTATTCATGCCCGAAAAAGCCCCACGAGGTGTCCACGTTACGCCACTATCCGAAGAAGTGTGAAACGTCAAGAAGTCAAATCCCGCCTCGGTATTGATCAATCCTTTAAATACAACGGCCGGGCTCCCAACCGCCTCCGCGTCCAGATTGACTGTCCCCTTCAGCCACTGGTCCGTGCTATTTGCGTAGTTCGCGCCCGGACTGTCATTCCAAGCATGAGTCGGAGAAGCCGAGGACTCCGTGCTGATCACCCAAGTCGATCCCGTTCCACTAAAATTCGCCGCACCCTCAACGTTATCCAGGAACGAAGTCGACAAGCTTTGGAGAGCAAAATCGTCGATGTAAACCCCATCGGCAACCACCGAGCTATCTGAGGTCATGTGGAACCGCAGTCGGACGGTCTGCCCAACAAAGCTAGTGAGGGGCACCGAAAAGGCCTGAAAAGCCGGCCCAGACTGCCCGGTGGTGGTGCTCATCGCGGCCCACGTCGCTCCGCCATCCGTTGATGCTTCCAAACTCAAAAAGTCATAACCGCTCTCCAGGTCATATCGCATCATGAAAGTCGCCGTAATCGGCCCCGAAACCACAATTGGGTTATTGTAAGTAAGAGTTGAGTTCGTGCTATTCGCATAGTTCCCGCCCGGACTGTCCGTCCAGCTCTGCGTGCCAGAATTCGAGATCGCCGAAGTTAACCCCCAGGTTCCTGTTCCCGTAAAGTTAGGCGTGCCGTCCATGTTGTCGTACACCAGGGGCGCCAACAAGCTAAACGGACCTGCGCTCACGACTGGAGACTCGTTCCCGACGTCATCCAGAGCCTTCACCGCAACGTAGTAGCTCCCCCCAGGAATAATGCGACTAATGCTCGTTTTAACTGGATTTCCGGCACCAGGAAGATTGGTTTGAAAAATATTCGGTGTCGCCGAGTTAAAATTTGCACCCGTTATTGGAGCCGAGCTCGTTCGCACATCATAGTAGCTCGCCGCACCCGCCAAACCATCGTCACCCGAAGCATCAAACTGAGCCAAAAACGTACCGGACGATCGCCTAAGAATCGTCAAGTTCGATACCGGAGCCGGAGCAATCGTATCGTTCTGTATTGCGTTCGCCAGGTTGACCCGACCGAACTTCACCTTGCCAATAAGAGATGCCTTTTTATCCGACGTGAGTCCGAGGCGAGAAATACTCTGCGACGTCGTCATCCCTGGAAAAATTGCCCGAATGGTCCCCATGATCCCCGCCGCAAACGGAGTCGACATTGATGTCCCACTCATCGTCGCATAGTTTCCAAAAGGAACGGTGCTCACAATGTTCTCGCCCGGAGCCGCAATTTGAACCTGTGGCCCATAGTTCGAGAACGACGACAAATTATCGTTGTGATCGGTTGAAGCAACGAAGCAAAGATTTGGGGCCAAACTGAGCATCGCCAAGCGAGGTGGATTCGCCGC
>JAYVXG010000285.1:0-1835 GCA_043785475.1 Armatimonadota bacterium | reverse complement strand
TTCCCTATTGCAAGAGCAAGGAAATCTTTAAGAGTCCAATCGACTCGGGTGGACCTTATTTGGCGGTCGATCCCGGCTTGACGGGTCGTCCCAGCGACACTTATTGGAAGGCGTACGGCTCATCGTACCGGTTCAATAAGTGTAGCTTTACGACGGTGGCGGGGTTCAGTATGCAGAATGATGCCGTTATGTCGCAAAATTGGACGGTTACCGAAACGCAATTCGAGGATCCATCCAACACCCGTTCGGTGCGCCTCGAAATGCTTCCGTTCTTCAACAAGAAGAACGACCCGACTTGCCTGCGTTATGGGTACGACTGCGGTTACTACCAGCAGTGGTCGTCAATTGGTGGAAGCGTGATCTTTGCCGACTCCCACGCGAAATCCATGACCGCCATCGGGCAGTTCGACAACTCTATTGTTGACCCATTGGGGCACCATTCGAGCGAACTGACGGGAACCGGAGCCGCGTATGACGACACCTGGTACTGGCGCTGCGACTAAATCGTGTCCCCCTTCTCCTATCTTGAGACTTTTTCAATGACTCGCATTTGGGGTCGATGTTGCAAAGTCGAAACATGGGAGAAGGGGCTAGGGGATGAGGTCAAGACCGCTAAGAAAGCTCGTAAACAACCTGCTCCGCGATCGGATCAAAGCCTAGCCGGGCGTAAACCGATTGCGCACCCTCGTCGCCGGGCGTCAGCCACGCGACATCACCCCCTTCGCCAAAAAATCGATCCAGCAAATCCGCAATCACCGCCGCAGCGATTCCCCGCCTTCGGTACGCCACGAGAGTCCCAATCCCTGCGATCTCTCGCACCTGCTCGGTACCTACGCCGAATCCGGCACCGACGACTTTGCCGTCTGCTAAGACCACCGACGCCAGAGTTGACCCCGCCATAATTCGTTGGAATGAAGGGTCGTCATATGGGTCAGACTCCTCGGGTGCCTCGACACTAAACGCCTCGGCAAGAACGACATTCAGTTCGGAAAACGTGGAATAATCGACCGGGCGAACGTCGTGTTCGTGGTTCAACCCATGCCACCGGTCTCGCGTCAAAACCATGATCGGCATCCGCTTCTCGCACCGAAAGCCTTTCTCTTCCAAACGAGTAGTCAGTTCCGGCCAAAGATCGACAAAGAACTCCAGGCGCGGTGTACGCTCTGCTACTCGAAAAACTTCCACCATCTCATCGATTCCGTTTGGTGAGGTTTCCGCGATAGGTACCGCGTAATTGAGCCATACCAACGGGTCGCTCGGCGAGAGCATCACCATGAAACCTCCAACTTTGGTCGAGTTGCGACTCGGACGAGTCGATTCTATCAAAGCATTTTGCAAGCGAAGCAGCAGATCACGATTGGGCATCTAGACAAGGGTATCTCATTTCTGTTCAGTCACAATTGTGCAGAGTGGACGAGATTCAATCGAATTATCCTCGAGAATCGATGGTTGGAACGCATCTCATCAACTTGACAAATATTCAACGGATCGCCAAGTCCAATCTCAATCTACTGCCTACAATCCCGAATTTAACCCAATCAGGGCTTAGTTCCCAGCGCCGCCGCCCAGCTTCTTCGGCACCGCCCAGTACCCGTCACGAACGACGTAAACGCCCTTGACTATCTCGAAGGATGCTCCGCTCTCGCGAATGAGGCGAAGAAACCAAGTCTGCGCCTTTCCGTGTTCGGCTTTCGTGAAGTGAAAAATATGGTCGGATGCGTATTGAGCCTCACATCTTATCGGTATTCCATATTGCTTAGCCAATATCGGCAGCCCCGACACAAGGCTTGCGCGCTCGAAGGGTCTGGACATCTCCGGTGCATCGGAGTCTTGGC
>JAYVXG010000284.1:0-6235 GCA_043785475.1 Armatimonadota bacterium | reverse complement strand
AAAGCATGAGCTCAACTACCGAAGCACCCGTCGCGGTGAAGAAGAATTACCTGACTGCCCTCAACGAAGCCCTTGCCGAAGAAATGGCCAGAAATCCGCTCATGCTTTGCCAAGGCGAAGATATCGGAAAACTTGGTGGAGCCTTTGGTGTCACCGAGGGACTTCAAGCAACTTACGGCGAGCAACGGGTTGTTGACATGCCAATATCCGAGGCGGCCATTATCGGGTCAGCAGTTGGCATGGCTCTCAACGGCATGACGGTCATGGCAGAAATGCAGTTCATCGACTTTATTTCGTGTGGTTTCGACCAAATCGTCAATATGATGGCGACCTACCACTACCGAACCGCAGGTGAAGTTCACATCCCGGTCGTGGTTCGCGGCCCAGCCGGTGCCTATGGCGGTGGTGCTTTGTATCACAGTCAGATGAACGAAGCTTGGTTCTGCAACTCACCAGGATTAAAGGTCGTCTGTCCATCCACTCCATACGACGCAAAAGGGATGCTAAAAGCCGCTCTGCGCGACGGGAATCCTGTCATTTTTTACGAAATCAAGGAGCTCTACCGCAAGCGAGAAATCGAAGAAGTATTGCCAACCGAGGATTACATCGTTGAACTCGGCAAAGCGGCAGTGAGACGCGAAGGGAAGGATATCACCCTCGTCAGCTACGGCCAAAACGTCTACCACTGCCTCGATGCAGCTACCGAGCTAGAGAAAGTCGGCGTTTCTGCCGAAGTGATCGACCTCCGATCCTTGGTCCCACTCGACGAAGAAACCGTTTTTAACTCGATTGCCAAAACCAGCAGAGTAATCGTGGTGAACGAAGCTCCAATGACGTGCGGCTTTGCCGGCGAACTCGTCGCCCGAATCAGTACAAAAGCATTTCATTTGCTCGATGCACCTCCAAGCCGGGTCACTCGAATGGATACACCAGTGCCATGGGTCAAACCGCTCGAATTGCACGTCCTTCCAACGGTCGATAAGATCGTCGCGGAAGCCATGCGAATCGTAAAGTTTTAGCTATAATCATTCGCTCGGCGCAATATACTACCATTCATGCCATTGTCGATTCTGGTTGGCCTTAGCCTCGTACAAACACAAAAATTCACACCGGACTGGGAGTCGCTCAAAAACTACGAGTGTCCCACGTGGTTCCGAGACGCAAAGTTCGGAATCTGGGCTCACTGGGGACCACAATCTGTGCCCATGGCCGGAGACTGGTACGCGCGAAACATGTTTATTCAAGGCAGCGGCCAATACGAAGACCACCTCAAGAGATACGGTCACCCCTCCGAGCACGGTTACCGCGAACTAATTGAACTCTGGAAATGCGAGAAATGGCGGCCCGAAGAACTGATGAAGCTATACAAGGAAACGGGAGCAAAATACTTTGTCAGCATGGGCGTTCATCACGACAACTTCGACCTTTGGAATTCCAAGTTCCACGCCTGGAACGCAACGAACCACGGACCTCATCGCGATGTTGTTGGCGAATGGCAAAGGGCAGCTAAGCGAAATGGCATGAAATTTGGCGTTTCCGAACACCTTGGTGCCAGCTATACATGGTGGCGAGCCTCTAAAGAGGCGGATAAGACCGGCCCCAAAGCCGGGGTTCCGTACGAAGGAATCAACAAAGCCTATGAGGAACTCTATCATCCGCTCCCCGAAGCCAATGACCGAGGATGGTACTCGACGAGCCCGGGGTGGCACCAGGAGTGGTCAAATCGCATTTCCGACCTCGTCAGCAACTACAAACCTGACCTACTCTATTCTGACGGCGGAGTCCCATTCGGTGTTGTAGGACGCCAGGTCGTTGCTAACCTCTATAATCAGAACCTAGATTCTCACGGAAAGGAGCAAGCGGTTTATCTTGCGAAGGACATGACCTCTGGTGAGTTCAAAGCCGGCAGCCTCGTTACGGACCGCGAAAGAGGATCGATGGCCGAAATAAGCCCGGTTGCATGGCAAACCGACACGTCGGTTGGCGACTGGTTCTACAACAAAAACTGGCCGTTTCGAAAAGCCGACTGGATCGTCCACACGCTGGTCGACGTTGTCAGCAAAAATGGCAACCTGCTGCTCAATGTCGTTCAACGCCCCGATGGAAGCCTCGATCAAGACCTCGTAAACACTCTTCACGATGTCGCCGCGTGGATGAAAGTCAACAGCGAGTCGATTTACGGCACCCGACCGTGGCTAGCGTTTGGTGAAGGGCCGACGAAGGTTGGTGGGGGCCACTTTAACGAAGACTTCCCATTCAGCGCGAAGGATATTCGTTTCGCTGTAAAGGGTAAGAACACTCTATACGCAACGATTCTCGGCGCGCCGAAGAGCAATGAAATAACCATTCAATCGTTGGCCAACTTCCCCGGAGTTACCGGGAAGATCTCCAAGGTCGAGTCGTTGTCCCAAAAGCAAAAGCTCAGCTTCGTTCAGGATCATGCGGGTTTGCACGTCACTCTTCCCGAAAACATGGGCGATGGCTTTGCCTATGTATTCATGATCACCTGCAACGATGTGTCCGCGTTCAGACCAGATTTGGTGCCTAAGCCGGAACCAAGAAAGATCACAGCCGATCAGACCGGTAACTATGAACTCATGCCAGACTTGGCAGAAACGACCGGAGGCATGAAAGTTGAAACAAAGGACGGCAAGTTGAACTTCGGCTGGTGGGATTCGGCAAGTTCAACCGCAAGTTGGTTTGTAAATATTGAAAAAGCCGGAGACTTTGAAGCCAGCACAGAAGGTGGCACTGAAAATAACGGTGCCGACGTCCTGTGTATCTTTACAAATAAGGCGGACAAACAAAAGCAGCAGGTGTCCTTTTCGGTTCCCCACACCGCAAACTGGAACACCTTCGTTCCCATATTGCCCCGCATGGTCCTTTTGGCGGCTGGTCTCTACGAGATCAAGTTGCAGCCAGCTGACGCAAAAAAGTGGTCGGCGATCAACCTTAGAGCGGTCCATCTGACGAGAAAATAGGCCTGCTGAACTCTGCTCGCAAAGTCCTGATCTCAGCCTAAACTGCTTCGCCCAGATACGCCGCGATAACCTTCGGATCGTTGCGTATTTCCGAAGGAGGACCCTGTGCGATCTCCTCACCGTGGTCCAGAACAAAGATCTTCTCGCACAGATTCATCACGAACTTCATATCGTGTTCGATCAGCAAAACCGTAACTCCCAATTCGTCCCGAACCTTCTTCACCATCGATAGAAGTTCCATCTTTTCGTTAGGGTTCATTCCCGCGGCCGGTTCGTCCAAGAGCAACAACTGAGGTTGAGTGGCAAGTGCCCGAGCAATTTCGAGTCGCCGCTGCTTGCCGTAAGGTAAGTCCCGACTGCGGACGTTGGCTACATCTTCAAGATCAACCAATCGAAGCAAATCCAATGCCTGGGATTTTAACTGCTCAGTCTCTTTAATCGCACCGGGCAAATAACACAAAGCCGAGCCTAAAACCGTTTTATGGCGAAGGAAACCGCCAACAACGACGTTTTCTAGCGAGGTCATGGAGTGGAACAGCCGAATGTTCTGAAAAGTCCGGCAGATTCCCTGATGAGCAATTTTGTTCGACGGTGTGCCGGTGATGTTCTTGCCATTGAAAAGGATCTGCCCCGACGTCGGTTCGTACACCCCAGTAATGATGTTAAAGCACGTCGTCTTTCCCGCACCGTTCGGACCAATGAGTCCGAACAAGTCGCCTTTATTCAGCTCGAATGAAACTGAATTAACCGCGATTAAACCACCAAACTTAATCGTGGCGTCTTTCAGAGTAAGAATGCTCATGCGGCCACCTCTGCTTCTGCACCTTTCTTACCCAGTAACTTCTTGACCCAGGTCCAACTAAATTCGTGGTGACCGAAGATTCCCTGCGGTCGAAGTAACATCAGAACAACCAGGGTAATCGCCAGCACCGGCATTCGAAACAATTGGCCATTGATTGTTGTCTGTAAAACGGGAATTTTGACCAGAATCTTCGCCATTGCAATTGCCACGACTGCACCGGTAGCTATTGAGCTAAGGTTCAATCCTAAGCGGGTTGCCCCGGCACCATGAAACTTTTCCTGCACCTTCCGAAGGAAAACTACGGCAACGATAATTCCGACCGCGACGCCGAGTGGAGTGCCCATTTGAACGTACGGCAAATCGCGCATTTTTTCAGGAATCACAAAGAGTGCAATTGCTGCAATCGTCGTTCCGGTTATCGAGCCGGTTCCGCCTAAAACAACCATCGTCAAAATTAAGAATGAGACGTCCATTGAGAAGTCTGGTGGGCTGACAAAACCTTTTGTATGGGCGTATAAGGCACCCGCTGCGCCAGCAAAGGACGAACCGAGAACAAATGCCGTAACCTTCACTTTCGTCAAGTTAACACCCATGGCGGCAGATGCAATTTCGTCTTCGCGGACGGCCAGAAACGACAGACCATGGGCGGTCTTCAGCAAATTGCGAGAAACAGCGATACATACAATAGCCAACAACATCACCGCAAATACCGATTGGATCTTTGGTGCCGACATGCCATACGCTTCACCCAGAATCGGCTGGTTTTTAGCAATAATTGTCACAATTTCACCAATACCCAGCGTCACAACCGCCAAGTAGTCACCTCTTAACCGAAGCGATGGTAAACCGACTATAAAGCCAGCAATTCCGGCCGTTACCCCGCCGCAAATCACCGATAACATCAGCCACAACACGGGTTTGGTCGCCGCAAGATTTGAGAATACGTGGGCCGCCAAGACCGCGCCGGTATAGGCACCAATTTGGTAGAACGCCGCGTGTCCAATTGAGAACTGTCCGGTTATTCCGTTTATCAGGTTCAAACTGACGGCCAGCGTCACGTATATACCCGCCAAGCAGACCAGAAATCGTGTGTAAGAACCTTGAACAAGACGATCCAACATGAAGCACACGAGCAGCACAACTATCGCGCTTGCTAGTCGAACGCCCAGCCATTTGCCCAGGTTGAAATCTTTCAAACTTTCTCCACCTTGTTCGAGCCCAACAGCCCGCCAGGTCTAAACAGCAAGACGGCAATCAAAATAACGAAGGCGATGGCGTCACGGTAACTAGAAAATCCAGCCCACGTTACTAAGTTTTCCGCGATTCCCATCAGAATTGCCCCTAATACGGCTCCGGGGATGTTTCCGATTCCACCCAAAACAGCGGCAACAAATGCCTTAACGCCAGGGGCCATTCCCGAGAACGGGTCAATTGGTGCACTCTGGAAAGTGGAATACATCATTGCGCCCGCACCCGCCAATACCGAACCGAGGATAAATGTGAACGTAATGACCGTATTGAGATTAATCCCCATCAAGGACGAGGCATTAAAATCCACCGAAACGGCCCTCATTGCGCGCCCCATCCGGGTCTTCATGACGAGGTACCAAAGTCCGAGCATAAGGAGAATGGTTGTCGTCAACATGATCAGCTTTCCCTTAGGTAAGTGAATCATGACCGCGCTCTTGTTGGACTCATTGATGAGGGTGCTTTGCAACTCTTTGATGCCCGCTAAAGTCTTGTTTAGCTTGTCGCCTTCCGGAGTCAAATTGTAAATGCCCCCCGGTTCGGCTGTTTTCAAGCGCTCATCAAAAAGCCTTTGTGCTTCGTCGACCTTAGGTTGGAGAGCCGACGCCATCTGAACTTTGTTCTGGTCCGCTCCTTTAATGTTGAAAACAAAATCCTCGACAAAGGGGTTAACCTTCGAAGTGATTGCCTGCTTCTTGCCCTCAAGGAGGAACGCTTGGCCCCCGTACTGGAGTAAAAGAGACAAGCCGATCGCTGTGATCAAGGAGGCAATACGAGGGTGATTACGAATCGGACGATAAGCAAACCGTTCGATCATGAATCCGGCTGTTCCGCTGACCAGCATGGAGCCGATCAGCATCAGTAGGAGCGTCACCCAAGACCCAGTGGCGGTACTCGAACCATTTGGTCCGAATCCCAGCATCCACGAAGTAAACATCGCGCCGTACGAACCCAGCATGAAAACTTCACCGTGGGCAAAATTAATCAACTTGAGAACTCCGTACACCATCGTGTAACCGAGAGCTACAAGCGCGTAGATGGCTCCCAAAAGGAAGCCATTCACGAGTTGCTGCGGCAGTGTCGTCCAGTCAACCACTGCCATTGGTGAAGAAACCAGGTGTATCACTATTTGATTTGATCAGGGGTGTAGCTAGTAGCGAATTCTTGCCAGTTAGCGCCTTTCTTTGGTACTACCTTAACAACA
>JAYVXG010000283.1:0-6255 GCA_043785475.1 Armatimonadota bacterium | reverse complement strand
GGTGACCCAACCTTCTATAAATCCATGAAGGTCACCATTATTTACACGGTGTTCAGCGTCGGATTCGGAATTATTGGCTCGCTCGGACTGGCGTTGTTACTCAATCAAAAAGTGAAAGGTGTATCGCTGTACCGAACGCTCTATTACATCCCGTCGATCACCTCAGGGGTAGCTGGATCGCTCATTTGGATGCGGGTTTTCAACCCAGATAAAGGACTTCTCAATATGATGTTGTACGGTCCACATTCGAATTGGGGACTGGGCAAGTGGCTCAGCTTGAGCATCATGCACGACGTGACGAAGCCAGTGGACTGGCTGGGGACGGAATCGACTGCGCTCCCAGCATTGATCATGATGTCACTATGGGGAGTTGGTGGCGGCACCGTCATTTTCTTGGCTGGACTCCAGGGAATCCCTCAGTATTACTATGAGGCGGCTACGTTGGACGGCGCAGGCATCATCAATCGGTTTAAATCGATAACACTGCCAATGTTGACACCAACCATCTTCTTCTCGACGATCACGGGACTTATTGGAGCCTTCCAAGCCTTTACTCAAGCGTTCGTTATTTCAAACGGAACGGGTGCACCGAATGACGCAACTAGATTCTATGTACTGCACGTGTTTAGCGCGGCCTTTCAGTCCGCGCGAATGGGTTATGCCAGCGCACTTGGGTGGGTTCTGTTCGTCGTCATCATGCTGATAACGTTGGTCCAGATGCGGGCCAGTAAACGATGGGTCTATTACGAAGCGGAGGCAAAATAATGTCTCAAAAACTCAACAAAGAGTGGAGAGGAGCCGCCAAGCGCGCCGAGACAACCGCGTCTGCGTTGCGCGCCCTGCTTTGGGTCGTTCTTCTCTCAGGTGTAGTGCTTTCGCTCGCCCCGTTCTATTTGATGATCGTGATGTCGCTCAAAACTCCGGGCGAAATCGCGAGCACGACGGTTTGGGATTGGCCCCGGGTTCTTCAATGGAGCAACTACGAGAAGGTCCTAACCAACCAAAACGCCCCGTTTTTCATGTTCCTTCGCAATTCGATGATCGTGGCGGGGATGTCCACAATTGGAGTCTTGCTGAGTGCCAGCATGGTTGCCTACGGCTTCGCGCGAATTAAATTCCCGGGCCGAGACCGCCTCTTTGTCTTGCTGCTCAGTACCATGATGCTGCCGTCAATCGTAACCATGGTTCCTCAATATGTGCTGTGGAAGTATCTCGGTTGGGTTGACACGTTCTATCCGTTGGTCATCCCGGCGTTCTTTGGCGGCGGGGCATACAACATCTTCTTGCTTCGCCAATTCTTGATGGGAATCCCGCGGGATATTGACGAAGCCGCCATCCTCGACGGCGCGAGTCACTCCACAATTTTCTGGCAGTTCATGATGCCCAACATGGGGCCAGCGTTGGCCACGGTCGGCATCTTTAACTTCATCTATAACTGGAAAGATTTCCAAGGTCCGCTGATCATCCTCAACAGCCCCGAGCACCAAACGTTGGAGCTTGGACTGCAGACGTACCGAGCGATGAACCAAAACCAATGGGAACTGTTGATGGCCGGATCGGTGATCGTCATGATCCCAATCATCATCCTGTTCCTGCTTGGCCAGCGATACTTCGTCAAGGGCATCGTCATGACGGGAATTAAGTAATCCACTTTTTCCTCTCCTGGTAGGAGAGGATGTTCCCGCGAGCGACGACGTGACGCGGTGGTCGCTTAGAATGTCATTGAGTGAGCATGGGAACAGGTGAGGTAGATAGATGCTAACCCCTCTCCTATCTCCCGATGAGAGCTGCGAAGCAGCCAAAGGGAGAGCCCTTGGTTTTTTCATGCCAAAGAGGCATGAAAAACTGAGGTAGAGGGGTGAGGGCAATTTGTCGGGTCTCGCCCGGATTTAAAGTTTCGTCTCAAGCGGACGGGGCCGCGCCGCCTCCGCAACTTCGATGGGTTGAGTTCGATCGTTGCGAAGTTGCTGCGGCGGACATAAAGGGTCGCTCGCCGAGGCCCCAAGATTCGAAGACTCGTAGGAGCGCCCGTGGACTTAAGACAGTTTCGGATTGAGCATTGTGAAGGGAAGGATACTTTTGTCAGATGGAAATAATAACGCTACACCCTTGGAGGTGTCGGTGAGGCACGAACCGGTGGGGGTCTTTTTTCGCCCGAGGGACAATCCCTGAATGATATTGAAAAAAACGTTCCTAAAATAATCAGGGCTCGCTTCGCACTCCGCACTTTGCACTTCTTTGCCCTCTTTCGCGCTAAGATAAACCATGGTATTTTCCGTTGCTTTAGGTTCATCCCTCCTGTTTTCACCCGCGATCCGCCCACCCCACGAGTACGATCTTCAGAACGTTAAGTTCGACGTCACCCTCGACTTCAAGACCGAATCGATCAGCGGCTTCGTCGAAAACCGGCTCATTACCACCAAAAGCAACGCCACCCTCGCTTTCGACAAAGGGCCGATGTCGATTAAATCGGTCAAGGTCCAGGGCGCAAAGAGCTTCACCGCCAAGACCACCGATAACAACATCTTTGTGACGCTTGGAGGAACCAAGTCCGGTTCCCCCGTTACCGTCACCATCACCTACGTCGCAGCCCCCGAGGCGGGAATCTACTTCGTAAATGGCAAGCGCGCCTACCCCGCCACCACCGACCTGGCGTACACCCAAGGCGAGATGGAAGACAATCGATACTGGCTTCCGACCTACGATTATCCGGACGACAAGGCGACATCTGAAGGCATCATTCGTGTACCGAAAGGCATGAGCGTGCTCAGCAACGGCTCGCTGATTTCACGTAAAGACGTCGGTAACCAAACGATCTGGGATTGGAAGATGGACCAGCCGATGTCCACCTATCTCATCAGTCTCGTTGCCGGAAAATATACCGCGGTGCCGGACGGCGAGTTCAAAGGAAAGCCGGTTCAAATCTGGACTCCAACCGGAGTCGAAGATTGGGGCCGAGCTGCCTTCAAAGGCACCGATCAGCAAATTGCGATCTACTCAAAGCTCACCGGCGTGGACTATCCGTGGCAAAAATACGCTCAGTCGGCGGTTCCCGAATTTATGTTTGGCGGCATGGAAAACGCAAGCTGCACCACCCAGACGATTAACGCCCTCTTCCCCCCGAACTCTCGCGGAACCGAAAGTGGCGAAGGGCTCAGCGCGCACGAACTCGCTCACCAGTGGTTCGGTGACCTGATCACGTGCTCCAACTGGTCGCACATTTGGGTTAACGAGGGATGGGCGACCTTCATGCCGCACTTCATCGTTCGCGAACGCCACGGCGAAGACCAGTACCAAATCGACCGATTTGGCACCTACGAAGGCGCAAGATTCTCGGCTTACGGCAACCCGATGGTTCGATACGATTACACCGTCCCAATGGAGATGTTCGACGGTAACGCTTACCCCGGGGGGGCCACCCGAATGTTTATGCTCATGCATAAACTCGGCGAACCGATGTTTTGGAAATGCTGCAAAGCTTATCTGGAACAGTACGGACACAAGAATGTGACCACCGAACAGTTTATGGATAGTTGGAGCAAAACATCCGGCGTCAACCTCTCCAAACTCACCAAGCAGTGGTTCTACACCAAAGGCGTTCCAAAAATCAAAGTGTCAAAAGTCAACGACGAGTTTTTCGTCGAAAACATGAGCAAGGACTTTGACCTTGACACGGAGGTTCAATGGCTGAGCGAGGATGGAGTTTTACACGTTGACAAAGTCAACCTAGTGGCGAAAAATCCAATTCGACTGAGCTCACCAGGCTTAAAGGCGATCATCGTCGATCCAGGCGCCTGGCTGATGTGCGATATCGAGTACCCTGCCTACACGGATCAACAGTGGATTCTGGCTTGGAAAAGCGCCGAAAACGCCGCCCAGAAGATGAGGTTGATGCCTCAAGTGACTCGCAACAAAGATTCGATCGAGACCCTCTACAAATGGGAGCGAAGCCAATCGATCAAGAATCAATTGATTCCTCATCTCACCGATAATGCAAACCTGGTCAACCTTTTAAGCAGTGACGACGATGGAATCGTCCGACTCGCTTTGAATCGTCTCAATGCGAATGGGTATGCCATGGTGACCGAAGAAGCAAATCGAATCTTTAGCACAACCAAAAACGAATCGCTAAAGAACACGGCGTACCAAATGTTGCTTGGCCATAAGAACGATCAGGCGACAGCAGACCTGGGGTGGAAAACCATGACATACAATTTTGGAGTCAAAAATGCGGCGCTCAATTGGTATGCTTCCCACCAGCCAGACAAGGCGAGGTCGATGGCTCTCGATGCCGTCCTCAACTTTGCTCCGGGACCTGTTCGAATGACGTCTATTAGCGTGCTCGGGCGGGTTAAGGATGAACCTGGGAGCCGAACCGTGTTCAATGTACTGGTCGGTCTTGCTAAAGGAAGGTCATACGCTCCGATGAGCGCGGCGATCAATGCCTTGGCCGAGTATGGCGATAAAGCCGCGATTCCGGTCATCGAGTCACGCAAGAATCACTCGCTTCACTTTGGTCGAGGAACAGTTGCCAGCGCTTTGGCAAGGCTTAGTCGGTAAAACTGCCATAATCTAAATTAGCAATATGGGATTTAAAGTCAGTATTATCGGCGGCGGCGGACGAGTAGGATCAGACGCAGCGTACGCACTTCAGTTTGGTGGTCATGTTCGAGAGATGGCTCTCGTGGATGCGAACCCAGACATGGCGGACGGCGAGGCACTCGATCTTCGCCACGGCTCTGCCTTGACGTCAAACATCAAATTCACGTCTTCGAATGAGTATAAAATTGTCGATGGAAGCGACTGTGTGGTTATCACCGCAGGTTTGAGACGCAAGCCGGACGAGACTCGATTGGACCTAATCAATCGAAACGTCGGACTTTTCAAAGGAATCCTCGAATCATTGAAGGGTTGCAAGTTGAACAAGGGCGCAACGATTTTGGTCGTTTCGAATCCGGTTGACATCTTGACTCACCTTGCGGCGAAAAGCGGAATTGTGCCCGAGAGCCAAGTGCTTGGTCTCGGTACGGTTTTGGACACGACTCGATTCCGATCGTTGCTCGCCGACAAGTTTGATGTATCTGCTCCTGACGTAAAGGCGTTGGTTCTTGGCGAGCATGGCGACACCATGGTGCCGATTCTTTCGAGCGCGACTATCGGCGGCGTGCCGATGACCTCATTCGACGGCATAACTGACCAAGCGATCAAGGACGTGTTCGAGTTCACTCGAAAGTCCGGTGCCGAAGTGATCCGCCTTAAGGGTGGAGCCGGTCGCGCAGTCGGAATCTCGATTAAGGAAGTTGTCGAGGCAATCGCTTGCGATAGTCATGCGGTCCTGCCGGTCAGCTCAGTCCAGAGGGGCGCGCTGGGCATTTCTGACATCTCGCTCTCGCTGCCAACAGTTGTTGGTCGGCACGGAGTGGTCAAGGTTATCGAGCCAGTCGTCAGCGCAGAAGAAAAGGAATTGCTGCTCAAATCGGCCGCCTCGCTTAAAGAAATCTGGGCAAGCATCCAGTAATCCAAAACACAAAAAAGCCCCTGCTCGATGAGCAGGGGCTTTTTACTATCGAACCGATCTAGAATCGGTAGCCGACGTAGAGACCGACCGTGTTGAACGATCCGCTCGCAGTTGATGCCGTGAGTGTTCCACCGGCTTCAATAAACGTGTGATCACTGACGTTCATTCCGAATCCGCCACGGGCGCAAGCGACCGTTTCGCTAGGGCCAGAGAAGTCGATGATTGCAAGTCCGAGTCCGCCGTAAAAGTAGGATTGTCGACCTGCTCCCGGTCGCTGATAAACTCGAATGTTGTAAGTAATTGGTACAGCCGATCCTTTGCCGAATGTCCCAAGGTTCTTCGAGTAATAATCGATAGCAAAATAGTTATCGGTTCCTTTCGCAAAACTTGAAGGCATTTGAAATTCCAAGCCCAAGTTGCTAAAGGTGTCGTTCACACCCGAAAGCCTGTTGTCAAGTGGGAATGCCAAGCCTAATCGCAAGGACACTCCGTTCATTCCTAAGTCGCTGGTTTGGGCTAATGCCGTACCAGAAATCATCAGCGCCGCCAGCGCAACGAGAGTCGTTTTCATAACAATATCCGATCGCCTCTGGGGGCTGGTTGTTAATTCCATCCTCCCCAAGTCATGCCTAGTGTAACCTAGTATTCTTGCGGTGTCCAGCACTTTGACGCAAAACCAAGTCAAAATCTGAGAATGTCGTCAATTAATTTGCTTACGGAGAAAAGCCTCCTTCTGG
>JAYVXG010000282.1:0-1840 GCA_043785475.1 Armatimonadota bacterium | reverse complement strand
TCTCCACAATATTGAGCCGAGTCAGCCCAATCTTGGGGTCAAGATCAAACAGCAGCGTTAAGTCGGGAACAAGCCCCTTCGTCGCAAACCGGTTTCCCGCCCGAAGGAAGTCAAGGTCGAGCCCACGACCATATCCTTGGTAAACAAGTGCGGAGTCCGCATGGCGATCGCACAACACGATTTGCCCAGCGTTCAGAGCCGGAACAATGATCGTCTCGACATGGTTGGCGCGATCAGCGAGAAAGAGCAGCAACTCTGTTTCGCTTGAAACCGCCCCTTCTTCCAGCAACATTTGCCGAATTCGTTGCCCAAATGGCCCCGCCCCAGGTTCTCGGGTGGTCAAGACCGAATGCCCAAGCTCTCGTAACTTCGAGGCAATAACCGCAAGCGCGGTGCTTTTGCCCGCCCCTTCCGGACCCTCAAAAGTGACGAACATTCAAATAAGCGTACCTTTCGGAACTCAATTCAAAAGCTAAAATGTTATAGAGAAACACTGGATGAAATTACTTGCCTGCCTGTTGTCCCTAATCCTCCTGCTTGGATCGCTAACGGGGTGCAACAGGGTCAAAGGTGTCGCCGCAAAGCCTGCGGGCCAATCGTCCAACTCAGAGGAAGTCGTGGCAACCCATCACGGCGAAGAACCACAGCTCAAAGAAATCTGCTTTGACGCACAGACTGGTCGGGTTCCGATCATGATGTTTCATGACCTGATTCTTAAGCGAGTTAAGGGCAGCCTCTGGTACGACTGCTCCCTCGACGAATTCACCAAGATGATGGACGCCATCGAGCATGATGGTCGAAAAGTTCTCTCCCTTGACGAACTGTACGAGCACCTTACTACCGGAAAGAAGGTGCCAGAGAAATCGATTGTCTTAACCTTCGACGATAATTACCAAAGCTTTTACGATCTCGCATGGCCGATCATCCAAAAGCATAAATATCCGGTCTCAATGTTCGTCCACACCGGCTTCGTCGGGAAACTCGCGGGCCGACCCAAGATGAGCTACGACACCCTTAAAACCCTGGTGCAAGACCCTCTGTTCACCGTCGGCGGGCACACGATCAACCACTTCGAAGACCTCAAGGATCGAGACCTTAACACCCAACGGGATGAGCTCACGATCTCCAAGAACGACCTCGAAACGCACTTAGGCATCAAGGTTAAATATCTGGCCTATCCCAACGGCAGCAATGGCGATGACACCCAAATCCTTGCCCAAGAAGCGGGATACAAAATGGCGTTCACCATCATTAACACCCCCGCCGAAGAGTCGCCCAACATCTTTGCCGTCGGTCGGTATGTCCACACGAAATATGAACACTCGATCGAAGACGCCGAGAACGCCCTCACTGGAGCTCCCGCCGACGTAACCAGGATCGGATGGAAGAAAGATGCAGCGGTTCGATACGTCACCGGCACGTTCGCCGGAGTTCCCCTCAAAATGGTCTTTGGTGGTCACCCCAGCACCGTGATGAGCAAGACTGGCCGCCAACCAGTTAAGGATTTTGTCCATGAAGCAACGGCAGTCGCTGGCATCAACGGCGGATTCTTCGCCATGGCCGCCATCGACTCGGCCGACAACACGATGGTAGGGCCGGTGAAGACGGCTGAAATGTCGAGTGTGACGCCCGATAATGCCCCCGAGCGCTGGGCAAAAATCAACGATCGGCCTCTCGTTATT
The DNA here is from genome assembly GCA_043785475.1 of Armatimonadota bacterium. Classification (GTDB taxonomy): domain Bacteria; phylum Armatimonadota; class Fimbriimonadia; order Fimbriimonadales; family Fimbriimonadaceae; genus Fimbriimonas. Next base: position 158 of record JAYVXG010000282.1, on the reverse strand, counting down.
TGGAGCGCAAACGAGTTTGCCCTACTGCCATACGTCCCGGTCCAAATGACGAAAGAGGATCAATTTCAGTACTTCATGAAGGAATATACGGACTGCTTTATGAGCGGAACGTGGCTGGTTCACAAAGGCGTCGCCCGATCAGCGGATGATCAAAGTAC
>JAYVXG010000281.1:0-6266 GCA_043785475.1 Armatimonadota bacterium | reverse complement strand
GCTTTAACTTCGCTCTGTCGGACTCCGGAGCAAGTCGTTGGCGCGAGGTTCCTCACTGGGCTCGGAATCGGCGGAGAATGGGCGGCTGGGGCGGCGTTGATCGCTGAGACCATGCCCGATAACTTTCGGGCAAAGGCCGCTGCATTCTTGCAGACTGCGGCCGCCATCGGTTCCATTATTGGCGTTTTTGTCAACATCGCGGTTGGAGGAATGAACTGGCGTTTTGTCTATTTGGCGGGAATCATTCCTGCGATAGTTTGCCTCATCGCTCGATTCAATCTGGAGCCAGATCAACCGACCGCAAAAGAGAAGACGGGGAATCCGCTTTGGGAACTTTTGTCGACGCGTCCCTATAACCGGAACCTTTTGATAGCAGCCGTGATCGGAGTTGTAGGAATTACGGGAGGAGGAATTCTTCCGTTTTGGTTGCCAAATTTGGTGAAACCAGTGGTAGAGAGTCTCGATCATGGTCTCGCGAAAGTCGTGATCGATCAGCACGTGGCTTACTGGAAGAACTTCTCGATGATTGCCCTCCAGTTGGGCACCCTTGCCGGGGTGCTGGTCTTTCCGCCTTTGACCGATCGGTTTGGCCGCCGCCCGATGTTTGCGCTATTTGGCGCCTGCGCTGGAGTCATGCTGTTCCTGACCGCAACGCTTGCCAACACCCTTCCGCTCATTTTCATTCTTGCGCCTCTCACGTCGTTCTTTGCGCTCGGCTTGACTGCTGGGTTCGCCCTTTACTTCACGGAATTATTCAGCCACCGGTTCCGGGCGACCGGTGCGGGAATCGCATACAATGCGGCGCGCATTTTTAATATTCCGGTTGTTCTTTACATCGGAGAAATTGGAAAGCAAAGCGCGGCGGGAAAAATCGACGCCGGTGGGGTTGCCCGGGCTATCGGAACAGTTTCGTCTATTTATGTGATCATGCTCCTTGCCTTGATCTTTGCCCCTGAAACACGTGGAAAGCCTTTAGAAGCTTAAGATACAGTTCCAATGTAACCCTCTGGGCGCACAAATCCCACTAGATTTTCGTTTCAGTGTCTTTCCCTTCTTTTGACCCCGAAGGCGGTCACGTACCTTGGCCGGGCGGTCGTAGACCCCCGGAAAGTCCGTTATTATTTCGACCCCGGAGGTGGTCGCAGATTCAAATTCGGCAGAGATCTCACGATTAAGAAAGAAGGGGCTGTACCAATCGGGATCGCTCAGTTATTGATTGAGCTACTTCGGCCGGACCGCCGTGAAGTGAATCCTGTCCGTCTTGTCGCGCGGTGGTTGCAGCGTGTATGAGTGGAAGAATCGGATATCTTTGAAACCCGCTTCCATCAACATATCGACGGTCTCTTCGAGGCCGTAGGCCCGTTGGATATGAATCTCCTCGAAGACTTGGTCGCCGACCCAGAACTTCATCGTGACATGGATAAGCCTAGTTTTAGGGTCCCATTCCCCGCGCCATCGGTATCTGACTCGGCTTGTTTTTGCAAGGTCTTGTTGGTTAAAGAGCTTTTCTTCGAAGGCATAAGCCGTGTTCATATCGAAGATGAACGACCCTCCCGGGACGAGGTGGTTATAGGCTGACTTGAATGCCTTTTGCAGCTGCTCGTGGTTCGTGATATTGTTGAAGCTGTCGAAGAAGGAAAAGACGGAGTCGTAGATGCGACCCATATCAACCGTTGCCGCATCGGCGACCTCATAGCGGATGTCCATCTTCTTCTTTTCGGCTTTGCTTCGAGCGACATCGATCATGTCGGCGGAGAGGTCAAAACCTTCGACCTCGAATCCTTCTCGGAACATAAACTCGGACATAGTGCCGGTTCCGCAGCACATGTCGAGCATCGACTTGGGTTTGATTTCCTGCATCGAGAGAAGCAGCAAATAGTAGGAAACCCACATGCGATAGGGCACTGGCCGCATTAATTCATCATAGAATTCCGCGACTTTGGTGAAGCTCTGGTGCGTCGTCTCAGTCAAGGTTACTTTCCGCGTAGCTCTTCGAGCTTAGCTTCGGCAACCTTAAGGCGACGGTCAGCCTTCGTCAGATACAGATATACGCCGAACCACAGGAGTATCGGTGGTAGAGCTACGAGTATTTTGAATGTCTCCATATTTGTCAACTTCTAGTTCGAGGATGCCGGCTCGGCTTCTCAGTTCATAAATCCAGTTCGCGACCATCGTTACCAAAATAAGGAGCTCGATAGTGACATAAGCATATCCCCCTTTAAGGTTGCCTCCCATGATTGTATCGTTCGGGTGATTATTGATGATCTGCGGCAATCGCGGATAGACGAAAGTGAGAAACATAAACGGCAAAAATGCGGCGATGGCAAAAGCCGCTGAGTTGGTTGCCCGCTTATCTTGATCGGTAAATGCCATTCGCAACACGAAGTACGAAAGATACATGACGGTCACGAGCAGGAACGAAATCTGTCGCGGATCATTTTGCCACCATGCGTTCCACTGTATCCGGCTAAAGAATATTCCGGAAATCATCGTAAGGATGATGAAAATCATCGCCATTTCATGGCTTGCTGCAGCACGAACATCCCATTTTTCATCGTGAGTGGCCATATATTTCCAGCTAAAGTAGAGGCCGGTGCATATCGTCAATGTAGCCATCATTGGGCAGGGGAAGTGCCAAAAAAAGATGCGGGCGAATTCGGGATACAAAAAGTTTTTGGCGTCTTTGACCAGAGATGCATGGAACGTCGCGAGCGGCACGCCTATCAACAAGATCGGACCGCGAACAGTCTGATAGAGCTCTTGAATCTTTTTGAGAACCTTCATCAGCCCTTCCATATCTTTGAGTAAACCATAGGTCCGATCGAACATGCCGCTGTAGCGTAAGCAATCATGACAAAACCTGCTCTTTGTCCATCTTTTAGACCCACTCCGAAGGCTGTGGCGGTGCCAGTGACACCTATATTGACCAAGACGATCAGAATGGGCACCGAAATAGCTGCGGCTAGTGTGTATCGATTGTTTGCAGTGGCAGAAATGGCTCCGGCTAGAGTGACGGTGCTGGCAATACTAATTGCACCCCCGAGGGCAGTGGTGATAAAGACGAATGGATCTTGGATTTGAACTTTGACCAGGATCACGAAGGCAACGCTCATCAAGGTGGTTGCGATGATCATTTGCAGGATGTTGAACAGGGACTTGCCCCAATAGACGGCTTCTGGACGAGCCATGAGTCGCCAGAAGTCTGCGGTGCGATTTTCTTCTTCTTGAAGAAATGTGCGGGTTAGGCTCACGCTTGCCGAAAAGACGAGAATCATCCAGTAGAGACCGGCACCAATCATTGGATTAATAGTGGTGGTCCAGGTGATGTTGTTGGCGATTACGACGCTAACGAGGGAAAGCAAAGCGGTAGCTGTGATTCCGCTAAGAGAACGACTCTCGGACTTCCATTCTTTCTGGAAGACGGCGAAAATTTCGTTTTTCCAGCTAGACCAATTCGAGTTCATGAGTGCCGAACCTCCTTTCGTCGAGATCGTTGGTGGCGATTACGAGTACTCCGCGCTGCTTTTGCTCGCCAATAATGCGTTCGATCAAGGCTTTTCCGGCTCCGTCGAGGGCTACCCCCGGTTCATCCCATAACAGAATTTTCGGATTGGATTGGATTGCGATGGCGATTTTTAACCTCGACCGAAGGCCGGAGGAAAGATATTGAGCTTGATGATCCTTGTGCTCGTTAAGGCCGCAATTGTGGATCAAAGTACTATCTTCCGACTGAATACCACGCATTTTGGCGGCCAAAGAGAGATGCTCGGTAACCGTGAGGTTGGCAAACGTCGCTTGGTCGAGAGCGCAGTAAGAAAGCTCCGTTCGGTAGTCGGTGGTCTCGGTTTTGACTGTTCCAGTTGTAGGGCGTTCGAGCCCGGAGAGAACTTTGAGGAGGGTGGACTTTCCTCCGCCATTTTTGCCGGTGACGATGAGACAGTCGCCGGATTTGAGAGAGAAGGTGAGATTACGCAGGACCCAGCGATCGCCGTACCTCTTGCCTAAGTTTTGCGCCTCCACCACAGGTTTAAGTATGGCAGGGGTCGTAAGCGAGGGAAGCGGAAGAAGCGGGTGAAGCAAAAGAAGCGAGTTAACTGGCTGTTTCATGTACCTTGGGAACTCCGTTCCTCCCACTTCCCAAGCTCGCAGGCTCGCGGGAAGGTCCTCTCCTAAAAAGGAGAGGAAGAATCGAGTTTCGTAAGGATTTAGGTTCAAATTTTTGTTTTTTTTCATTTCGTGTCTGTTTTTTTGAACCTAGGGGTTGGGACGGGTTCGACACTTTCTTTGGCTATTTCGGTGGTGAAATCGAGGATGCGAGACTTGTGTTTGAAGAGAACGGAGTCCATGTTCGTCTTTCGTAGGCGGTTAAGGGTGTTGATGGCACGAAAGAGGCGAGTTTGAGCATGGTTATGGACTCGGATCCAGTGGTTGGAAACTGAGGCTAGTTCTTTACTTGGTTGGATTTGTTCGAGTTCGGCTCCGGAGCGAGCGACTTGCAAATGATTGGTGACAATTTGTTCGATGGCGACAACTTCAAGGGGGCTACTTCCTTCTTGTAGGAGGCTGGTCCTCAGTTCATCGAGGCCCTTGCGCACACATTCGTATTGGACCGGTTGTTGGTCGAGAACAATGAGTTCTTCCTGGTTGAGGTAGGTGCGAGGGCTAAAGTTGTCAAGAGCTTGTTGATTGTTGGTCATGGCTTCTTTTTGGAAAACTTTTGACTTGATACGGCGAATGAGATTTCGCTCGGTTGGGACTAATGGTTGGTTGAGGCGAGAAACGGGTTGCCATTTGCTATGCCTAAATATGTGGCCGGAGCAGATGAAATGTTGCTCGATCATTTGGTCGGCGATGAACTCAAGGCGGTTAAGTTTTGCTTCGGCTACTTGGGCTTCGACGATGGCTCGTTGATTGCGGTCCCGTTGTTGGTGAAGTTCAAGGATGGCAGTTCGGGCGATGGGACCGGTTCGAAATATCCGGGTAGACACTCTGTCGGTGTGAGGATCGATGTGGATCAGTTTTGCGTTTCCACCCCTAGTGAGTTGCCAGACCACTCTTAAAGTATACCTTCAATTTAGTAGACAAATGTCTGCTTCATTGAGATATGGAGAGAGGCAATTGCAATTGACCGGCCCCAGGGTGGATGAATATTTCGACGGGGATTATGGCGAAGAGCAGTGAAAGCTGGGAGTTGGGAGTCACGAAACGGGATGTTGCCAAAAAGGAACACGGACAACTCTCAGCTACGCAGCGGTCGCTGACCGTGCCACCCGGAAAACAACCTTGCCCACCCGTGGCTCGCGGAAGTTCTAGTGCGAAGGTCATACCAGGTTAAACTATGACTGGTGAAGGTTGGCGGGAACGGTTGAAATCGCGGGGATATGCAAAGAACGGTGATCTTACCGTGCCCGAGTTGGGGTACCCGGTTAAGCTTCCATCAGATACACTTTTGACCGTCTGTAAGTGGCAATAAGTCCAGTTGCGGCACCCGATTGATAACATATCTTATCAGTCGTTCAAAAGCTTGTTATTTACTTACATTGTTTGTGGATTTCAGAGAGACAAAAGTGCAAATTTCACTTGGTTGACTGAATCCAATCTGTTAATTGCTTTAAGTCGTGCGCCCAGAAAATTGACAGTCCCCGGTCTTGAGCGTCTAGGACGTTGTGGTTCTTGAAGACACCTGATAGAACTGCGGCTGGAACGACCTGTTTGTCGCCTAGGTCTTTACGCCAAGAGACAGCCTTTACCGCCGCGTCATTATTAAGACGCTTCACGCTATTTGTGGAGGAATTTGAAACCTTGCATTCTAAGGGCATGACCCGGTCATCGAAGAGTCCAATTATGAAATCCGCTTTCCTTCCAGAAAACTTGGCTTCAGAACAAAACTCTCCGGGTTTCGGAGCTTGCTGAATGCTACTTATAGTTCGCGCTCGAACTTTTTCAAATCCCATTGCTAAGAGAGCTTGCGAAACTAACTCTTCTTGCTGTTTTTTTCCTTCGTTGCGTCTCCAAGTTTCTACGCGGCGAGTCGCAATTAACGAAGTTGTTGCAATAACCGCTGCTAGCCTTTCCGAGTCGGAAGGCTCCCGGTTTTCGGACAACCATGCAAATCGCCGCCGATCATATCCATCAAGAACAATTTGCATTATCCGCTCGACAAGTTCTGAGTCGGCTTTCAACCTCTTAGCCGCAATACTTGTCGTTTCGACTAATACTTTTAAGTCATCCTGGGAAATTGGAGGTCCAACTAAGTACCGAATGGC
>JAYVXG010000280.1:0-1851 GCA_043785475.1 Armatimonadota bacterium | reverse complement strand
TTTTGGACATGTGTTCGTCTCCTGGTGGCAAGGCAGTCTTTGCCTATCGAGCCTTTCAGCCGGACTTACTCATTTGCAATGAAATCCTGAAAAAACGGGCGAGCACCTTGATCGGCAACCTCGACCGATGCAAATGTGAAACCAGCATGGTCTGGTGCTCAGATCCTTCAGTTTACGCTCGGCGATACAAGGAGTGCTTTGACCTCATCATTTGCGATGCACCGTGTTCTGGTCAGTCTTTGATGGCTAAGGGCGATGATGCGCCTGATGCGTTCGTTCCGAACATGATCGACATGAACGTTGGTCGTCAACGAAGGATTCTAGGAAATTCTTATCATTGTCTTAGGGCTGGTGGGCACCTCCTCTATTCAACGTGTACGTTTAGCTTGAAGGAGAATGAACGGGTGATCGAGTGGTTTATTCGAACCCATCCAGAGATGGAAGTTGTCGCAGTTCCGGCTCTGGCAGAATTTCAATCCAAGTTTGTTGAGTTCCCGGCTTACCGCCTCTATCCGCACCAAGGTCTTGGTGCCGGGGCATTTGCCTGCATTATGCGAAGAAAAGGCACCCCGCCGGAGGCGTACTCGTACATGGGCGAACTTCCTTACCTCTGGAAATACGGGGATGAGGTGTACAAGATTCTCACACCTGCCGAAAAAGCAGCCGCAAAGGCTGCAGAGGAAGCAGCGAAGCCAAAGCCTCCGGTGAGGTTGACTGCGCGGCAGATTGTTAAGAAGATGACGGCTGACGATCCTCGGAAACCGGAAGTGAAGAAGCCGCGAAGACGTCGGAAATAAGCCAATTTCAGCTTATCTTTATACTGATACATTCCCTTGGACCCCTTCGGCCCCTACCTCACTTCATGTATCAGTGGCACCTTGAAACAAGGTCTATTCCTTGACGATCATAGTGCCAGAGCCCTCATTGGTGAAAATTTCTTGAAGGATTGCATCTGGCTTTGTTCCGCTGATGACATGAACTTGATCCACACCTCCTTCGAGAGCCTTGACTGCATTTTGTAGCTTAGGAATCATCCCGCCAGAGATGGACGGATCATCAAGAAGCTTCTTGGTCTCAGCCGTGGTCAAAACGCTGATGAGCGTACTGGAATCTTCGAGATCGCTCATCACACCGTCAACACCGGTGAGCTGAATAAATTTACTTGCTTTCATCGCTATCGCTAGTTCGGCAGCTAAAGTATCGGCATTGATGTTCAGGATAGTGCCGTCTCCGTCGGCGACCAGCGAAGCGACAATCGCTACCGAGTCAAGGGCTAGCAGGTTCTGAAGAGCTTCGGTATTTACTGAGTCAACTTCGCCGACGAAGCCAAAATCAACCTCTCGCTCAGCCCCGATACGATCGTCATGGATTTTTATTGGAGGACGGCGATGCGCCTTTACCAGCCCGAAATCTGCCCCGGAAATACCAAAAGCAGAAATTCCGAGTGCGTTGAGCGTCGCAACTAAATCGGAATTAAGAACGCCTCCGAAGCTCATTTTGGCAACTTCGATCATCTTCTCGCTCGTAACCCGTCGGCCTGACACGAACGCGCTTCGGTAACCGAGTTTTTCACCGAGCTCGGTTGCATGGTGGCCCCCACCGTGAACAATGAGGACCTTAATTCCCAAGAGGCTGAGGAGCGCGATTTGCTCCATTATTTGGCTGAGCACAGCTCTATTTTCGCAAAGCTCTCCACCGATTTTGAAAACGAATCGCTTGTTGCGAAATGTCTTTATGTACGGAAAAGCACTTCGAATACTCGAGAAATCAACGACGGAAGAAATGTGAGGAGAATTCATTTTAGGTTAGATGGGTCAAAAATTGTGTCGAGAAGGGCGGCCTGTGCCCATA
>JAYVXG010000279.1:0-1852 GCA_043785475.1 Armatimonadota bacterium | reverse complement strand
TGAATAATGTCCGCTACCAGGCGAGCCGTGATGGGTTCACGCGGCTTGATCTTCTTGTCTTGACGAGCATAACCGTAGTAGGGGATTACGACCGTTATGTTCTGCGCTGAAGCTCTGCGGAAGGCATCAAGCAGTATGAACAGTTCCATCAAATTATCGTTGGTGGGGGCGCACGTTGGTTGGAGCAAGAAGACTTCCGATCCTCGGGCCGACTCCTGAATTTCAATCCGAATTTCGCCGTCCGCAAATTTCGATGCTTTTAACTCACCAAGGTTGATACCTAATTCTTTTGCGACCCGTTGCGCCAGTGCAGGATTCGCGTTGCCCGCGAAGAGTTTGAACCCGTTTGTTTGCCCGGAGCCTTCAGGCATTTTTTTTCATCTCCCTTTCTCTTTTAGCTTCTCGCCACTTTGAGGCCCATCCTTGCTTGTTGACTTGTCGTGCTCTCCCAAACGCTCCATCATTCGCACTAATGTCATCCGTGATGACACTTCCGGCAGCTACGATAACTCCTTCTCCAATGTTTATAGGTGCAACCAGGGTTGAATTTGAACCGATGAATGAATCCGAACCAATTGTCGTTCGGTGTTTTTCAAAACCATCGAAGTTACAAGTTATTGTTCCCGCCCCGATGTTGGTCTCGGAACCAATCTCAGCGTCTCCGATGTAGGTTAAATGGTTGGCTTTTGCGCCTTTTTGCAGAGTCGATCGGTTGATCTCGACGAAGTTGCCTATGCGAACCCCATCGCTGAGCATGCTCATTGGTCGGATGTTGGCAAATGGTCCTATCTTTACGTTTGACCCGATAGTCGCAGAGTCGGCATGGCTTAAGAAAATTTTCGTGTTGTCGCCAATCGTGACGTTGGTCAACCGGGTGTTCGGTCCAATAACAGAGTTCCTGCCAATCTTGGTTTGTCCGACCAGATAGGTTCCGGGCTCAATGATTGAATCCAATCCGATTTCAACATTTGGGCCAATATAGGTGTTCAGCGGATCAACGATCGTGACTCCGTTAAGCATGTGGCGTTCGTTGATGAGTTTGGCGAGAATCGTATTGGCCTCGGCAAGCTGTTTCCGGTCATTGACGCCCATCATGATGGCAGGATCATTTGAGATGAACCCATTCGCCGTTCGACCGGTTGAATCAAAGTAGCCAATGATGTCGGTCAAGTAGTATTCGCCCTGCACGTTGTCGCTGTTGAGAGTCTTCAACGCTTCGCTTAGGGCTGGCCCTTCCACGCAATACATACCCGCGTTTGCATGCCCAATCTGCTTGTCTACACTGGATGCATCCTTTTGCTCGATGATCCGTTTCGCGTCCTTTCCTTCGACCACGACACGTCCGTAACCAGTTGCATCCGGAAGTTCAGCGATTGCCATGGAACAGACCCTTTGTGAATCTTCGTGACCTTGGAGAAACTCCCGAAAGTATTCGGTTGAGATCAGCGGCGTGTCTCCGCAAACAATGAGGACGGTTCCGTCAATCTCGCCAATCTCGGCGAGGGCGCACTGAACCGCGTGGCCAGTACCATGCTGTTCGCGTTGCCAGGCGTATTGGTAGCCATCTCCCAAGGCATTGATCAAACTTTCGCCTCCGTGACCGACAACGATCACGACTTCATCGGCACCAGCCTGGATTAAAGAATCCGCTACAAGCTTCGCCATTGGGACTCCACAGACTTTATGCAGACATTTCGGGAGATCCGACTTCATTCGCGTTCCTTTGCCTGCGGCGAGGATCAACCCGGTGACTTTTCGTTTGCTCATACCGTTAAGAGAATGTCATTCTGAACCCTTTTGCTTTGTAATGACAAGTTGAACTTTGTCCAATTTTCCGTTGTGCCCTATAATT
>JAYVXG010000278.1:0-1857 GCA_043785475.1 Armatimonadota bacterium | reverse complement strand
ATTTACCGCATGGGGCGTGATGATGGGGGAAGATGTGGCTGCCGACGGGGAAGCGGGTGTCTTTGGATTCGACGACCACGCCGGTGACTTCGTGACCAATCACATGGGGGATCTTTTTGTCCATGTACCAGGACATTAATTCGCCAGAGCAGAGGCCGCACGCCTCGGTTTGGACTAACAGGCCACCCTCGGGGCACGACGGTTCGCTTTCCTCGACTATTTTGACCTGTCCGTTTCCAAAGTATCGTGCGATTTTCATGGGCGAAATACGAACTTGATGCCTTTGCCAGCATCGAGATCCTGAAAAACTGTGGCTCCTTCTTCTAGTTTACGTTCTCCACTGACTAATAAGCTCAAATCAGTCTGAGAATTGAGGATCCAGATTCTTGCTTGCCGAACGGCTTGAGTTCCGAAGTGAAACGGGCTGACGATCGAGATTTGGTCGTAGTGGACTCGCTTGGTGTCGTATGTGACACTGGTTCCGGGCGCGCAACCGCCGAACAGCATCAGGGTTCCCCCCCGCCGAACGAAGTCGATGCTCTTCTCCCACACTTCGACTTGTCCCGTACATTCGATGACGATGTCAAAACCTCGCCCAACTTTTTGGTAGTCGTTGATTAGGACGGTTTTGGCTCCCAATGCCTCGCCGACTTTGAGTCGATCTGGATTTCGTCCGGCCAAGGTTATATTTGTCACGCCTACTTCCTTGAGTGCTGCGACAAAAAGCAGGCCGATGGCACCGGGACCAATGATCAAGACTGAGACGTCTTCACAGATGACGTGGTTGAGTTCGAGGATGCCTTGGGCAACGCAGGCGTATGGCTCGAGAAGACTTGCGACATCAAAGGAAATTGCTTCTGGCTTGTCGAAAATGTTCTTGTCCGCGATGCGCTTGGGGATCAGGAGATACTGGGCAAAACTGCCCAGCACTTTTGATGACATGATCGTTTCGCAGAGGTTTTCTTGGCCTCGCTCGCACCAGAAGCACTCTCCACAGGGAGCTGAGTGAACACCCATGATGGCTTGCCCGACTTTGAATTTGGAACCAGACCAAGCCGCGGCAACGATTCCTGAGTATTCGTGTCCAAATGCCCCGGGCATGGGAATTTGAGCATGTCCGCGCTTGAAAGCTTTTAGGTCCGTCCCGCAGGTTGTCGCGGCTTTCACTTCGACTAATATTTCGCCGTGTCCGGGTGTGGGAACGGGAATTTCTTCGAGGGTGATGCGTCCTGGTTCGTGTAGGATCAAGGATTTCATCGTTCGAGGCAATTGGTCAGTCATTGTGTTTGGTTCGCTATGGTGCCTTCAGGCAAAGAAATATACGGAATCATCCCTCCAAACGTGCGAAGGTAGAATGCCAGATGTCCTCCTAGTTTGACTCAAAAGCTATGCCTACCGTCGAAACATCCCTTTGGATCAATGCTCCCGTTGAAAAAGTCTATGCTATCGCAAAGGAGTGCGAGCGTTATCCCGAATATATGAAGGCGGTCCAGAGCCTTACCATTGTTGAACGCGATGAGAATCGTGTTGTTGCGGATTGGGTTGGCTTGGTCAAGCAGTTCAATCTTAAAGTTCGTTGGACGCAAGAAGACACCTGGGACGATGCCAATACTCGATCTACATTTCGGCAGTTAAAGGGCGATTACGACAAGATGGAAGGCTCTTGGACTTTCACCGAGGAGAATGGTGGAACCCGATTTGACCAGTTCCTTGACTACGAGTACAACATTCCAACGCTTGGCCCCTTGGTCAAAAAGCTTGTCCTTTATCTATTCAGAACTCAACTTGAGGCCGCCGCCGAGGCGATCAAGAACCGAGCAGAGTAGGACATTCTCGAAACCTAGTAATTCTTTCGCT